>PXBW01000082.1 GCA_003566775.1 candidate division WS1 bacterium | reverse complement strand
CTGAGCGTCTTTCGCCACAGGCGCTGGAGACGCTGGCGATCATCGCGTATTTGCAGCCGATCACACGGCCGGAGATCGACGATATTCGTGGGGTGAACTCCACGGGTTGCGTCAACAGCCTGCTGGAGAAGGGGCTGGTGGAGATATCCGGGCGGCGAGACGCTCCCGGCCGTCCGTTCCTGCTGGTCACCACGTCGCACTTCCTCTCGACCTTTGGTCTTAACGACCTCGAGCAGTTGCCGGAATTGTCGCCTGCCGACGTGGACTTTGAGCAGCAACTGCGCGATCTGGTGGGCGAGGATGGCACTGGTGTAGAGGACATCGAGGCAGAGGATCGCAATGTAGAAGTCACTGAGGCTGAGCATGATGGTACCCCTGGCACGGCTCCCGACGAAGAGGGGGACGACGCCGTCGATCTGTCCGCAGAGGCCGATGAGGGGCATCCGGAGGAGGGATCGCAGCCGTGATCGCAGCCGAAGGGATAGCGCGCAACGCTCTGATCGCACTCGCATTAGCCGTGTTCTGCACCCAGCGTCTCCTCGCAGCACCTGTCGCAACAGGCTTGGAGCCACCGGAGCTTGCCTGTTCAGCGGCGATCCTGATCGACCCGGAGACGCGTCAGGTTCTCTACGCACACAATCCCGATGAGCGTCGGGCAGTCGCCAGCCTCACGAAGATGATGACGGCGCTGCTGGTGGCGGAGTCCGGGAACCTCGATCGAACGGTCACCGTGAGCAAGGAAGCGGCCGATGCGGGGCAGGCGACCATGAATCTGTCCGAAGGCGAGGAACTGAGTCTTCGGCATATTCTTTACGGTCTGCTGATCGCCTCGGGCAACGATGCTTCCATCGCCGCGGCTGAGGCCGTCTCAGGCTCGGTTGAGGCGTTCGTGGATCGGATGAACGAGCGTGCCGCCGAGCTTGGACTGGCCGGCACTGAGTTTCGCAATCCTCACGGGCTGCATGATGACGGTCACCACTCCACCGCGCGAGACATGGCGATGCTGGGGTTGCAGGTGATCGGGCGGGCCGAACTGAGGCCGATCGTGCGTCGGCAGGAGGAGATCGTGCCGTGGCCGGGGAGAAGCTACGACCGCACGTTGAGGAACAGCAACAGGCTGCTCGGTGAGTGGGAGCACTGCGATGGGATTAAGACCGGTTACACCCGTAGTTCAGGCAGTTGCCTCGCGGCCAGCGCGTATGTAGACGGCTGGCGCCTGGTCTGCGTCGTTCTGGATTCGGAGAATGTCCGCAATGATGCTCGTTCGCTGCTTGAGTGGGGCTTCAACTCATTCTATAAGGTCGCGCTGATCTCACGTGAACTCACGAGGGCGAACCTCGTGGTGAACGGGGGACTGTCGGACACACTCGACGCTTACGCCGACGAGGATGTAATAGCGATTCTTCCGCGCACCCAGCGCCCTGAAGAGCCGACCGTGCTGGTGCCGTCGGTGGACGCGCCGGTGTTTCGCGGCGAAGTCGTGGGGCAACTCGGCGTGACCCTGCCGGACGGTTCCATGAGCACGGTCGATCTGCGGGCCAGCGAAGATATACCGATGTCGGCGTGGGCGAGAGTAACGCGCGGAACGTGGTCGTTCGCGGGCATGGCGTTGCTGATTGCGTGTGCGGTGGGGGTGTTGGTGCATGGAACGGTTGCAGAAGCTGTTGGCTCGCGCCGGTCACGGTAGCCGACGAAACTGTGAGGAGTTGATCCGCGGGGGACGCGTGACGGTCAACGGAGAGCGCGTAACGGAACTCGGCGCCAAGGCATCTGCCGCGGATGACATTCGGGTGGATCGTCGGCAGATCTCGATCCCCGAAGACAGAGTATATCTCGTGCTGAACAAGCCTCCCGGCTATGTGACCACGCGGGATGATCCGCAGGGTCGTCCCATAGTGATGGACCTTGTGCCCGAGGAGCTTCGATTACGAATCTTCCCGGTCGGCCGCCTCGATCAGGACAGCACCGGCCTGCTTCTGATGACGGATGACGGCGAGCTGACTCAGCGGCTTCTGCACCCCTCGCATCACGTCCCAAAGGAGTATCTTGCAGACGTGGAAGGAACTCCCTCTGAGGCTAGGTTGCGTGAACTCCGCTCCGGGGTTGAACTCGATGACGGTCGAACACAGCCGGCTGAGGTCGTCCTGGTGGCTACTGGTGGCGGGGAGAGCCGGCTGCGGATTACGATCACCGAAGGGCGTAACCGGCAGGTCAGGCGGATGTGCGAGGCGATTGGACACCCCGTAAGGCGGCTCAAGCGCGTGGAGGTGGGCCCGCTGCGACTCGGTGAGCTGTCGCTCGGCGCAATCCGGTCGCTGCATGACGCGCAGGTCAATGCGCTTCGACAGGCGGTGGGCCTCCCTCCGGATGGAGGGTGAAGCAGATGACACCGCCGGAACGCATCGTAGAGGCGGTGGAACGCGAATGGATGTCCGATGGCAGTCGGCGTGATTTGACCGCGCTCGCGCGCTCCGTGGGTCATCCCGCCTATCTCGTCGGCGGTGCGCTGCGCGATCTGCTACTTGGTCGCGAGGTCGCCGACTGGGACCTCGCGGGCCACAGGATGATCGCACTGGCGCGGCGGTTCAGCACGGAGAACGAACTGAGGCTGGTCATGCTGCACGAAGATCCTGCGACCGCGCGGGTTGTTCTTCGACCCGGAGATCCCGCGGGATTCGTTGACTTCGTTGAACTCCGCGCTCCGACTATCGTGGCCGACCTGATGCAACGCGACTTCTCGATTAACGCGCTCGCCTGGGATGTGCGCGGAGCGAACCGGCTTCTCGACCCGACCGGTGGCATCGAGGATCTGCGCGCGAGCCTCATTCGCGCTCCTCGGCGTGAGGCGCTTGTGACGGATCCTCTGCGAGCGCTCCGGGCTCTCCGATTCGCCGCCGAGCTTGGCTTTTCCCTCGAATGCCGGACAGCCGGATGGGTGGTGGAGCTTGCACCTCGACTGCAGGATATCGCCGGTGAACGCGTCGGTGTCGAGATGACGAAGCTCTTTGCCGCACCGCGCTGCGCCTACGCAATTGACACCGCCGAAGAGATCGGTGCGCTTGACCGGCTCATACCCCCGCTGGCGATGATGCGCGGGGTTGAGCAGGGGGGATACCATCACCTCGACGTGCTAGGGCACTCACTGCTGGTGTTGCGCGAGGTTGAATGTGCGATCAACGAGCCGGAGGCCTTCCTCCCGCGCTCCGCGGAGACGGTCAGAACGTGGCTGGAAGAGGAGCGCAACCGCGCAGCGTTGCGAATGGCTGCACTCCTCCATGACATCGGAAAGCCTCAGTGCCGAACGATGAAGGATGGCCGGATTCGGTTCATCGGCCATGCCGATGCGAGCGTAGAGGTGTTTCTCGGCCTGGCTCGGAGGTGGGCGTTGCCGAGCGATATTCGGCGCGCGGTAGTGCGAATGCTTCGTCTGCATATGCGGCCGCTGGAACTGGCCAACTCCGCTCTACACGCTGAAGAGGAGAATGGTGACAACCCGCGCAGCGCCATCACGCTGCGCGCGATACGCCGGCTGATGCGCGATGCCGAGCCTGCGGCAATCGGTCTGCTGCTTCTGGCGGTGGCGGATCGTTCCGCCTGCCGCGGGCCGGCGAGTAAAGCGGCACAGCGCAGACAGCTCTATGAGGTCTTCGATGACATGCTTGTCCGTTACGTGGCGTGGCTGCGCGAGCAGCGCGAGCGCCCGCGTTTAGTTGACGGCGCCACGTTGATGAACCGACTGGGGATAGAAGAGGGACCACTGGTGGGTGAGTTACTCGACGCAATTGCGGAAGCCTGGGCAGACAGGGAGATTGAGACGGAAGACGAGGCACTGGAACTCGCGCGTCGTCTGCTTCGGGATCTGAATGGTTGAAGCAGTAACCTGACCGATGAGGACGTCACCCCGACCGTCCCATGCGAATTATCCCTGGAGGGCGAGGCTCCATGGAGCCTCGCCCTGTATTGGTTCTGGTCAGTGGCCCGCCGCCTGCATTCCCTCGTCGCGATCGGCGACGATCGGCCCGCGACGCTTCATGAACTCAGTGGCCTGGTACATGAAGGCCTCGAGACGCGTCTGATCGGTCGCCTGCTCGTTCCCATCATACACCATATTGAGGAACGGGAAGTCGCCGTGGTCGGTTCGCACTCGCTTGAGTATCGCGTGTGAGATCGTGCCGGGCATGCAGGTGAACGGCATCGCGGTTACCACGCCATGGAGCCCTTTTTCTATGTAGTTGACCGCCCCGCCGACCGTCATGATCGCCTCGCCCTCGAAGGATCGATCCATGTAATCGGAGGCATTGTCCAGTATCTCCAGCGTGCCAGGTTCCATCCAGTTTCGCAGCAGACCCTCCCACGGCTGTGCAAGCGCATGTTCATCACGCGTCATGACCTCGTCCTCGATACGGTTCTTGATGCGGAAGACGATCTCACCGTCAAGGGAGGCGCGCATGTCACGCCGGAAGTTGCGGTAGAGGAACCACTCAAACACGGGGGCCATCCATACCTCTCCGCCGAGGTCCTCAATTCTGTCAATGAGATTCTGGTTGCTGAATGCATTGGCTCGCAGATAGAACTCGCCGGTGAGGCCGATAACCGGCTTCGGCTGCGAACGATCGACCGGCACGCGTTCGAAACACGCTCGAGCCCTGTGCATTGCATCCACCATATTCTCATCGCTTCTTATCGTATCAAGAAGATCCTGCAGCGATTCCTCGTAGGCAGCTTCCGCAGCACCATCACGGGTCTCGTATGGACGCGTCTCAAGCAGTGCCTTGAAGAGCATATCGATGCCGACCATGCCTTTCCATGCGACCCGCAGGAAATCTCTGCCGACGATGCCGAGTTCGTCGAAGAAGTTTCGTCCCTGGTGCGGGGCATAGATTGGTACATCCTCGTAGGCGAGGTCGTCGAGCACCATCCGCTGGAGAGTGTTGTACTGACCGAAGCGGCACGGGCCACCTGAGCCGCCCATGAAGAATGCGTACCGATCGGGATCGAAGTCTCCGCGCTTCGTGTACTTGACCATGTCACCAGTGGTGACGATGGCCGGGAAGCACTCCTTTCCGGAGGTGTAGCGTCGCCCCCACTCAAGTGTCTCGTCATCCGGTTCCGGCATCACCTCAGCGGGCATGCCCTGCTGTTGAAATGCCGCCGCCAGCCCATGGGCATGTTCGCTCATGTTGGGAATGAGCATAGTGCGCTGCGAATCCGGTTCGATGGAGAGCGGGCGAAGGAAGCGCCCCTTCTCGAAATCGCGCCCCCTGGTGGCCTCAAGAGAATCGAGGAACGCCTCGCAGCGGGTAATCATGCCCGCGTCTGCCGAGTGCTCGTCCACCTCGATGATCAGGGTCGGTTTCTCGCCCATTCGCTCACGGAAGAAGTGCATGATGAATGAGTCCGGCCCACAACCGAAGTTGGTCAGATACAATGCGAAGAGCCGATCGTCCCGTGCGATGATCTCCGACGCTGCAAGGATCTTCTGCCCGTAGCGCCAGTACATGTTGTACCAGTCGGTAGGAAGTCGAACATCATCAACGGGCAGGAAGTCCAGCGGGATTGAGAGCACGCCCATCTTCTGCAGCTTCTGAGGGATCTCGAGATTGGCGCCGGGATCGCAGCCGTTGTATGAGCGGCTTACCACGACGACGGCCCGTTCGTCTTCGCCGAGTTGGTCGAGGACCTCTTTGCCCCGCCGTGTGGCCTGCTGACTGAAACGCTCCAGTGCTTCCCAGCCGGATTGCACGGCACGTCGGACCCCGCGAGCCGACACGCCGAGTTGGGCGCCGACCTCGGTGAGTTGCTGGGCGACATGCTTCTCACCCTGCGCCATCCACAGATGAGGCTCGAGAAGCTCTACGTCATATTCGTCGAAGTCGACCGCGGCCTTTATGTGATAGGGGTAGCTTTGAATGTACGGGCACACGAAGCTGTCGGTCATCCGCTCATCGGGACAGTCGAGGTTGATTACGCTCGGGAGCAGCAGATAGTCGATACTCTTTCTGTCGAGAAGATCGAGGACGTGACCAAGATTCACTTTATTCGGGAAGCATGTCTCAGCTACGGATCGTTCCGCGCCCTGGTGTACGATGCGCTTGTTGGTAGGAGCGGAGAGCACTACCTTCGCGCCGAGTTCGCTAAAGAACGCCTTCCAGAACGGGTAGAGTTCGAAGTGAAGTAGAGCTCTCGGAATACCGACTCGGGGAGCATCCTCGGGCAGCGGGCGCTCCAACTGATAGGCGTTCTCGAGCATCTCGCGACGCTCGTCAAAGAGGTCGGGGATACGAGAGAAGTCCTCATGCTGCTCCTCACGCACGTCGAACTTACCGCAGCGGTCGCCGTAGAAGAGCGGGTCCTCGCCGACAACAAGGACCTTATTGATCTCGCAACGGTTAGGACAGTCACGGCACTCAAAGCTCTCGATGGTGTACTCGACATCGCTGAGGTCGAAGCCCTTGAAGGTGCTTCCTTGACCATCGTCCTGCTCTCTTGCGATCACGGCGCAGCCGAGTGCTCCGGTGTTCTCGTTGTGCGGAGGGACTGTGATCGGCTTCCCGGTTACCTGCTCGAAGGCGGCTACCGCGGCTACGTTGAAGGCGGTGCCACCCTGGAAGAAGATGTTGTCCCCGACGCGTCGATCCTCCACAACTCCGTTGAGGTAGTTGTATACGATCGAATAAGCGAGTCCCGCAGCGAGATCGGGGGTGTCCACGCCGGCCTGCTGGTGTTTGAGCAGTTCGCTCTCCATGAAGACGGTGCAACGCTCACCGAGATCGGCGGGCGATTCTGAGGAGAGCGCGCACTCTGCGAACTCCTCCTTGATCGATAGGCCGAGCTTCTCAGCCTGTTCCTCCAGGAATGAGCCGGTGCCTGCGGCGCACACTTTGTTCATCGTGAAGTCCACGACGACGCCGTTATCGAGGCTGATGTACTTGGAGTCCTGACCACCGATCTCGAAGATAGTGTCCACGGTAGGATCGAGTTGCACCGCCCCCTGTGCCTGCGCGGTGATCTCGTTGCGAACCGCGTCGGCTCCGATGAAGTCCGCAATCAGATAGCGTCCGGAGCCGGTGGTGCAGGCCTTGCGAATATCGACGCTGGAGCCGAGCGCTTCGCCGGTGCGCTTGAGACCCTTACGCACCGCCTCGATAGGGCGGCTTGCGGTCATGAGGTATTCCTTGTGCAGAACGTTCCCGTCGGCGTCCATTACGACGAGATTAGTCGAGATCGATCCGACATCAACGCCGAGATATGCATCGACCTTTTCGTCCTGTGAAGGCGGAATAATCTCCGCGGGATGAATCGCGCTCCGCTCGATTGCCAGCGGTTCAAGGCGCTCGCGACGCTCGGCGGTGGAAGCATGACCTTCGAGATCTTCGAGGGCATCGAGATCGATCTCAGGGAAGCCGTCGTCGATAGCCCGCATCGCGGCGCCGATCGCTCCCATCGCCCCGAAATGCTCCGGAACGATGAGCTGCTGATCCTCCAGCTCGTACACGTCGTAGATCGCCCTGATGATGGCCGGATTCGCCGCGACGCCACCCTGAAAGGACACGGGAAGCTCCAGTTCCCGCGCGGAGCCGACGGTTGACTTGAAGTTCCGCACCAGCGCGTAGCAAAGACCGGCAACGATGTCCTTCACCGGCGTGGCCATCTGCTGCAGGTGGATCATATCGGACTTGGCGAAGACCGAGCAGCGCCCCGCCACGCGCGGCGGATGCTCGCTGTCCAGGGCTATCTCACCGAACTCTTCGATAGAGAGATTCATGCGCGCGGCCTGCTGGTCCAGGAATGAGCCGGTGCCGGCGGCGCACATCGCATTCATGCTGAAGTCAACGACTTCCACGTCGGTGTCGCTGTCATCGTGCCCCGCACCGTTGACGAAGATGAGCTTGGAGTCCTCGCCCCCGATCTCAATGATCGTACGCACCTGGGGATGGAGCCGACCGGTTGCGGTCGATTGTGCGACCACTTCGTTGATGAAGGCCGCGTTGAGGCGGCGGGCGATGAGACGGCCCGCATTTCCGGTGGTCGCCAGCCCGAGCAGGTTGTCACGACCGAGAGCCTCGATGGTCTCGCGTAGAGCCGTAGCCGCGACCTGAATAGGTCGCCCCTGGTGGCGAATATACTTCGTCTCGACCACCGCGCCACTCTCGTCAAGTACTGCTATGTCAACGCTCACCGAACCGACATCGATTCCGACGTGGAACTTGCCTGCATCAGCCATGAGAAAGGTATCCTCCCGTGCGGCTCTGCGGCAGGCGCAGATGATGCTCGCTCCTTATCAGGTGCCTGCGACATAGAGCGTGGTGTTGCGCTGCCGAGACCGCGCCGCGTCAAAGCGGGGATCATTGACTGTGGACACGGTTATGATGTCACATTTGCCGGACACACAGCCGCTTACTGCCTGCGCTCAACAGGCGGTTTCGAACACCGCCGCTGAAGCAGCATTATACAGTACGCAGGTGGGGGATGCAATTGCCTGACATGTCTTAGTTTCGGAGGGAAGTGATGATGGCAGGCGTCCGTCAGCCGTTGGCGCCCGGCACACGGGGTCTGGAGCTGCGCCGGGATGGCGCAGGACCTCCCTCGAAGATTCTATGATTTGCAGGGAACCTATCAATGCTCACAAACGTTAAGTTCACTATAGAGGTTAGCATACTACGGTGCGGCCCAGTATGGTGGAGTAAAATCATGCGGAATCGGCCCCGGAGATTCTTCGCAATTGCCACACTGATCGCACTGACTGCTCTCACGTGTGGGTGCGTTTGCAGGAATGCCGGGCCTGAGATAATGCAGGTTCGGCATGGCTCAGACGAATGGGAGGAAGCAGACTGCCCGTGCAGGCCGGGCGAGTCGGTTGACAACCGCACCGAGAGGCGTAACTGTTGTTGCAATCTATCAGTTGAACTGGTGCTTCGTGCGCCCACGCTGAGCCCGACCGAAGACAGACCACTGACGTATGTCTCCGTATCACCTACAGTTATTGGGGGCGTCCTGCTACAGTCACATTACTCCGCGCCTGTGGATCGTCCTCTGCATCTGTCGGCTACCTGCGGACACTCTGCAAGACTGATACGTGGCCCACCGCTCTTTGCGTCACACCTCATCGCATGACGTAAGCTGTTCAGTCTGCATCATCAAGCGATAAGCAAACGTAAAGGGTGAGTTGAATGTCACGCCTGATCACAGTCATAGCAATACTGGCACTGACCACGCTCGTTATTTCGATCGCGGTCGGCGTCACGGCACTTGACGCTCCAACACCTACGGGCGATGTCCTGACTGCAGGATGCGGTAGTTGTGCGCCCCCACCCGCTCCCGCTGATTGTGGCTGCGGCGATGGAGACGAGTGTGTTTGTGAGGACGTATGCGACTGCGCTTCCTGTCACTGAGCGGGACTGCTCCATGACGATATCTCGATGACGACTGTGACGGCTCGCCCCGGTGCATGCGATCGAGCAGGGGCGGGCCGCCTCTTCTCGCGTATAGCAGTGTCGACCACACTTGGATCAACGCTAACGATTGAGCCACCATATTGCCGCGTTAAGGTACGTAGCGAAGCTAACCCATGCAAGGTAGGGCACAAGCAGCCATCCCGCGACGTTCGAGATGCGTCCGAAGAGGCTGATCGTCACCGCGATCAACACTACCATAGGCACGATAACGATGAGCCCCAGCCCCGGTGACCGCGCCCCGAAGAACGCGGGCGACCACAGAGCGTTGAGCACAAGCTGGACGGCGAACACACCCACCGCGAGTGTCGCGCCCGGGTGGCGGCTGGCGCGGCTCCACACCAGATAGAGAGAGATGCCCATAAGCAGGTATAGCAGCGTCCATACGGGGCCGAAGACCCATGAGGGGGGATTGAGCGGAGGCTTCGTCAACTGCGCGTACCACTCACCCGGACTGGCTCCGATCGCCACAAAACTCGGCAGGAAGCACACGACTATACTGACTACGAGGCGCAGAATCTCCCGGGCCCTCATCTGTGGCACCTCCACGGTGAATGTCGAACACTGTGCACTATTGTCCTGCGACATCGGGCAGTATCGCGGCCGCCTCTTCATCCAGCCACCAGGTAAGTGAGCCGTCGGTAGGGTTGACGAGTGATGCAGGACACGATTGCATGCCTTTAGGGCTGCCGAAAGCACACTGCAGCGCATGGCGCTTCGCGGCACCGGCGACGAGAAAGTGTACCGCTCGAGCATTGTTGATCACCGGCAGGGTCAACGTCATTCTCTCGCGCGGTTCATCCGGGGCCCGGGCGGCGACCGCAAGGCGGTCGGGTACGTTCAATGCCGGCGAGTTGGGAAAGAGCGACGCGGTGTGACCGTCATCGCCAATGCCGAGAATGATCACATCGAAGCGAGGCAAGCGGCCCTCGAAGAACTCCTTCAGCAGCAACTCCATCGCATCCGCTGTGTCCTCCGGCCGGGGCAGATCGGTCGCCCAGGGATGCACGTTCTCAGGAGCGATGCGCACGTGATCGAGCAGTGTTTCGCTCAACATTGCATAGTTGCTGTGAGGCGAATCGCGAGGCACATGACGCTCGTCCCCGAGAAACACGTGTGTGGCGGTCCACGGGAGGTCCTCGTAATCGCTCGCAAGGGCCCTGTGCAGGGGACGCGGTGTACTACCCCCGGAGAAAACCAGCGTGACCCGGCCCCGCCGCTCGGCTGCCTCATGGATGGAGGTGGCGACCGTGGCCGCAAGAGCATTGGCGGCGCCCTCCAGATTCGGTAACACTCGGACCGACGGGTCGATCATAGCGGACACGCCTCCCCGCGCGGAACGAGGATGCGCTCCGCCTCCCCGGGTCCGTTCGTTCCGGGTTCGTAGGGGTAGAGCAGCGGCGGATCCTCCAGCATCGATGTGTAAGTTCGCCACGCCTCCTCGACCTCATCGGCGCGGACAAACAGCGTCTGATCACCCTCCGCTATGTCCATCAACAGCGTCTCGTAGGCATCTGGAAGCTCAAGGAAAGCTTCCTCGTAGCGGAAATGCAGGCTCTCAGTCTCCAGCCTCAGTGCATCGCCGGGTCGCTTCACCTCAAACTCAATGTCGAAGCCCTCGTTGGGCTGGAGCGTGAGGATCAATGAGTTCGCGTTGATGGTGGCCTCGCCATGTCGCTGAAAGATCGCCAGCGAAGGGCACCGGAAGTTAATCACTATCTGCGATAGCTTGCTCGACATGCGCTTCCCGGTGCGCAGTACGAACGGGACTCCCTGCCAGCGCCAGTTCTGTACATAGACGCGCAGGGCCGCGAAGGTCTCGGTGTCAGAGTCGGATGCAACGCCCTCCTCCTCACGGTAGCCCGGCACTTTCTCGCCGTCGATCTCTCCATTCACGTACTGCCCCCTGACAAGGAGATTGCGGTCAAGTGGCGCGAGACAGCGCAGAACCTTCACCTTCTCATCACGGATGGGATCCGCTTCGAACTCAGCGGGTGGCTCCATCGCCGTGAGGGTGAGAAGCTGTGTGAGGTGATTCTGCACCATATCGCGCAGCGCCCCCACGCTATCGTAGAACTCGGCGCGTTCCTCCACACCTATCTCCTCCGAGACGGTGATCTGCACCGAACTGATGCGGTCACGGTTCCAGACGCTGTCAAACAGCGTGTTCGCGAAGCGGAAGGTGAGTAGATTCTGCACGGTCTCCTTGCCGAGGTAGTGATCTATGCGATAGATCTGATCCTCGTCGAAGTGAGCATGAATGCGGCGATTCAACTCCCGGGCGGACTCAAAGTCGTGGCCGAAGGGTTTCTCGACCACGATACGAGTCCACCCCGGTCCCTGGTCAAGGCCGACTTCGCCGAGTCTCTCGGCGGTCTCTATGAAAGCTCCGGGCGGGGTCGCGAGGTAGAATACTCGGTTACCGGGCAGATCATGCTCCTCCTCGACCTCTTCGAGGCGCCGCATGAGGCGCTCGAAGTCCTCGGTCTCCTGATCGCCCACGGATTGGTAGTGAAGACATTTCTCGCACCAGTTGGATACCTCCGCCTCAACCGTGATTCCCGCGTCATCCAGCGCGTCGCGGGACCATTCCCGGTAGCTCTCATCATCGAAGGTCTTTCTGCGGCCCGCGGCGAGGATCACGAACTTGCCCTGCAAGGGGCCTTCGTCGCTCAGTCTGTGCAGCGCGGGCAGGATCTTCCGGCGCATCAGATCTCCGGTTCCACCCAGCACGATCATCAGATGCCGATCAATCTCAGTCATCTGTATCATCCTCAGTCTCCCTCATGGAGTGTCCGCCGAACTGGTTGCGCATGACCGCGAGCAGCCTGTCCGCGTAACGCTCACCATCACGAGAAGCGAAGCGCTGCATCAACGCCAGCGAGATCACCGGTAGATGCACTGCGGTCTCTATCGCCTCTTCCACCGTCCAGCGGCCCTCACCCGAATCGTCAACCCAGGGAGCGATCTGCTCGAGATCATCGCCCTCCAGTTCCAGCCCCTCGGCGATCAGATCCAGCAGCCACGAGCGGACGACCGAACCGTGGCGCCAGGTCTCAGCGATCTGTCTGAGGTCGAAGTCGAAGTCATCCTTGCGCCGCATCAGGGCGAAGCCCTCAGCGTAAGCCTGCATCATGCCGTACTCGATCCCGTTGTGCACCATCTTCACGAAGTGTCCGGCTCCGGGGGGGCCCATGTGCCCCCAGCCAAGATCGTCAGCGGGGGCCAATGTTTCGAAGAGCGGACGCAGGTGCTCGACGGTCTCATCCTCGCCGCCGATCATCAGAGAGTAACCCTCCTGCAGGCCCCAGACGCCGCCGGAGGTGCCGACATCCACGAGATGGCGTCCTTGCTCGTGAAGCTCTTCGGCCCGTCTCATGGTGTCCTTATACCGCGAGTTTCCCCCATCAACGAAGATGTCGCCATCGTCGGTGAGCGGTATGAGGCTCTCGATCGTGGCATCGACGGGATCGCCCGCGGGCACCATCATCCAGAGAATGCGCGGCGGATCGAGTTCAGCTACCGCCCTGTCGAGTTCCGTCGTTGCAGACACGCCCTGCTCTCGCGCCTCAGCGACAGTGTCTTCGCTGCGGCTCCAGCCGGAAACCTCATGGCCGCTTCGGATCAGTCGCAGCGCCATGTTGGCTCCCATTCTGCCGAGTCCAAACATACCGATCTTCATCGAAAAACCTCCACTGTCTCTTATAGCCGGCAAAGTTATCGACACGGCAACCTGCATGACCGCCCTGCGCCTGGGCGGATGCGGGGTTGAGGGCAGGCGCGCCGCAGGGCATCGAGCATTTCGGACGCACCACCGACTACCAGGGCGCTCATCGGGTCCGGTTCGACATACAATTCTCCACGGCCAGCGCCTCCGCAAGTGTTTTGATGGCGGGCCCTATATGCTCTGGGCGCAGCGGATACAGCGACACCTGCGCATTGATCGGTTTCATCGCGATCACTCTCGTATGAAGTGCGGTACCAGACCTGCGAAGCTGTCGCGGTAACTGAAGCCCTCCTCAACGACCTCCCTGTGGATCTGTTGCGCATTCAGATGCATCGGATAGATCGAGAGCACCCCGCCGGTGCGGATGACGCGACGCATCTGCGCTATCACGCTTCGGCCTTCATCCAGCTTCTGCAGTACATCGTAGAGCAGGCCGACGTCACACGATGAGTCATCGAGTGGGATCTCGCTGGACCCGTCCCCACTGATAGGGTTGACGCTGGGGAGGTCCGCCTCCTCCAGAGATCTCAGTCGCTCCGGGTTGCAGTCGATCGCGTGCACCTCGCCTTCGGCGCCGACCATCCCAGCGGCCGGAAGTGCGTAGGTGCCGGTGCCGCAGCCGAAGTCCACCACCGTGTCACCCATGCGGATCGGGACACATGCGAGCACTTCCTTCGCTCGTTCCGCAAGCCATCTCTTCTGTTCGCGTTCGCTGTCCGGTATCTCCATTGCCTCTACAGTTCCGCGACGAGGCCGATGAACCCGCCGAGGGCGCATCGCTTCGTCCTCAGTCTCAGATCAAGCTCTCTTTGTGCCGCAAGCTCCAGTAGATCTTCGGTGAATCCGCCGATCAGCGTTGTGCGCACGTCGATCCGACGCGGTCTTACACGCTTTCTCACAAGGCACGTGAGGTCCGAAGGCGTCTGAAGTTGCGCCTGAGAGAGCGTCTCTCCTGCCTCGCCGCGTAGAATCCGCGTGCCGTAGATTGATCGCGCATTCAACGCGCCGATAAAGAGACGGTCACGGCAAACGCGCGCCATCTCATCCAGTGCCCGCTCGACATCCTTAACGAACTCCAGCACGGTGATCGCGTACACGAGATCAAATGTCCTGTCGTTGAAGGGCAGGCCCTCCGCAGTCGCGGCAATCAGGCGATCGCATCGATAGCCCGCGCAGTCGAGACGGGCATGGGCGAATTCGCGCATGCCCGGCGCCGGCTCGATTCCGCGCGCGTCAACTTCCTTTCCGAGCATTCTCAGGAGCATCCTTGCGGTACCACAGCCGACTTCGAGTGCGGTTACACCACGGCGAGGTCGCGCCATCTCAATCAGCAGCCGCAGTTCTTCCGCTTCCGCGTAGCGTCCCCATGGCGTCCGGTACCACGCCTCATAGCGGGCAACGTCACTGGTGGTTCTGAAGCTATCTCCAGTCACCAACGCCCCCTGCATGGCGACGAAAGAGGATGCAGTCGGTGCAGGCTAATGGTCCTGAGTGCGCGCCTCCGAGCACCGCCAATCGCCTGAAGAAGGCAGACCGCGTGAGGCTTTCGCAGCATTGACTGTCCGCTCCTATCGGGCATTATTGGCCTGCCGCCTGCCGCCTGCCGCTTACTGCTCGAAGTCTGTAGCGCGGGGGATACCAAACTCGGCGAAGACGCCATCGGCAGCGGTTGCAGGATCGGGATGGGGGCTCTCTTCCGCAAACCCGACTGCCTCCGCCACCTCGCCCTCGACCTCCGCCGCCATTGCCTCAAGTTCGGTATCTGAGGCGATCGCACGCTCAATGATGCGTCCCCTCGCCACGATCAGCGGATCGCGCTCGCGCCACCTTCGCTCCTCCTCCTCAGTGCGATAGAGGCAACCATCGGACTTTGAGTGTCCGCAGTGCCGGTAGGTGCGCGCCTCGACGAGCGTCGGGCCGTCCCCTCTCCGTGCACGTTCAACCGCCTCTGAGACTTCCTCGCGCATCGCTTCCACGTCATTGCCATCGACGCTGACTCCGGGGATACCGTAAGCGCAGGCACGGTCGGCGACGTCCGGCACTTTGAATGACTCTGTGACCGGGGTGCTCATTGCGTAGAGGTTGTTCTCACACAGATAGACGATCGGCAGTTCCCATGAGGCGCCCATATTCACCGCCTCGTGGAAGGCGCCCTGACCGGTCGCGCCGTCGCCGAAGAACGCGACTACCACCCGCTCGGTCTCCAGTTGCTTCTGTGAGAGCGCTGCACCGGTGGCGATCGGTATCATTCCCGCGGTGATGCCGTGTGAGCCGAGAAAGCCGATGGAGAAGTCTGCGACGTGCTGGGAGCCGCCGCGCCCGCGCGCGTACCCGGTTGCTCTGCCAAAGAGTTCGGCCATCAGACGCTGCGGGTCGGCTCCCTTTGCGAGAAAATGACCGTGTCCGCGATGATTGCTGGTGATAAGGTCATCGGGCCGCAACGCCTCCACGGTGCCAACAGCAGATGCCTCCTGTCCGATGCAAAAGTGCGCGGTTCCCACGACGCTGCCCCGTGTAAAGGCATCTGCGACCGCTTCCTCGAAGCGACGGATCAGCAGCATCGTCCGATACGCGTGCAGCAGCCAGCCGCCCGCGGTGCCGTCGGTCATTCCCGCCACTCCTCGATCACTACTGCACCGGCGCCGTCCGCGGATACGGCAGCGAGAGGTTCGTCCGCCTCGGCTGCAAGCGCGGCGCAGCAGGCGGCCGAAAGGGCCACCGAGGCCCCAAAGGTGTGCCCGCATACCGTCGCGGCATCGATAACCTGCGCGCACTCGACCCCGGCGGCGATCAGTGCGCGTTCGCCCGCGCTGTCCTCGCAGGGGGCAAGACAGGCGGCACCGCCAAGCTCCGCGATCGGCGCCGCCCCCCTTGCCGCGGCATGCTCCGCAGTCTCCAGCACCAGTATCGCTGCACCCTCGGCAGGGACTCCATCGAAGCCCTGCGCCTGTATCGCAGCCAGCAGGGGCTCAGACAGAGCCTCCGCTCCGCCCGCGAGCATAATCTCGGTGCGCCCCGCGCGTATCATCGTCATGGCGTAGTCCAGGGCCGCGACTGAAGACGCATCGCCCATAGAGTGTATCATGTTCGGGCCGTACAGTTCGTACTCGATGGCCATGAGGGCGGCGGGGGTGTTGATGAACGCGTGCGTGAATATCATTGGTGAACCGAAGCGCAGGCCTCTTTCCTGCACGCGTCCGGTCATGTTCAACATGGTCTCCAGCGTTCCCCAGGCTGTCCCGAGTGATGCGCCCGGACGCTCACTCTCAAAGTCGGGGCTTTCCGCGTCCGCGGCTACAAGCCCCGCTTCACGCACGGCGAGAAAGCAGGCGGAGAGGGCGAGATCCGAGCAGGGATCCATGTAGGTCTTCGAACTCTCGCGGTATTCCTCGGGATCATAGTCTGCCTCGAGTAATTCCACGTCGGGATAGTCGCCGGCACGAAGGGCGTCCACCAGAGGCTTGACCCCTGTGCCGAGAGCGTGCACCGCGCCAATTCCGGTTACTGCAATACGCACCTCTTCATTCATTATCGTACCGCTCCCAGCACTACGCATGAGTTGTTGCCACCGATACCCGCGGAGATTGAGATTGCGCGTGTGACGTCTGCTTCCAGTGCTTCGTTGGGCACATGGTTAAGGTCACACTCAGGATCGGGTTCGCGGTAGTTGAGCGTCGGCGGTACGATCCCCTCATTGATCGCCATCACCGTGGCAATTGCCTCCGCGGCGCCGGCTCCGCCCATCATGTGACCGACAGCGGGCTTGATCGAGGACATCGGGATCTCCAGCGCCCGATCTCCCAACACGTTCTTCACGGCCTGCACCTCGGCCGGATCGTGCGGTTGGGTTCCGGTACCGTGAGCGTTCACGTAGTCGATGGTGGCCGGGTTCACTCCCGCATCCTCGATGGCGCCATGCACCACCCGCGTCATTCCTGCGCCCCCCTGGTCCGGAGCGGTGAGGTGATAAGCATTGTTGTTCTCTGCCCATCCGAGCACCTCGGCGAGCGGCCTCGCATCGCGCTCACGTGCGTACTCGAGGTCCTCGATCACAAGCGCGGCAGCGCCCTCACCGAATATCGTGCCTGAGCGATCTGCGGAGAAAGGGCGAATCATCTCATCCGTCACGGTGCGCAGCACGCTGAGACCCGACAGCGGCGTCGGAGCCAGCGCGTCGTAGCCCACCGCGAGCACCACGTCGGCCTCGTCATTACGAATCATGTCTGCTGCCGCTCCGATCGCGGCGGCCCCCGAGGCACACGCCACCGACAGCAGCAGGCACGGACCCCCAATGCCGAAGGCCGCGCAGCCGTGCTCCATGGCGCGCCCGAAGGATGCCTCACTGAACGCTTCGGCGCTCACCTCGCCGTCACGGAGTCCGGCGACGTAATCCTCCCAGGAGTTACTCCCGCCGAAGTTGGTCGCGAAGACGCCTCCGTAGTCCGGGTCGCTTGTGTTCGCCGGTGCGATGGCTGAACGATGCACGGCCTCACGCGCAGCGGTTAGGAGAAAGCATGTGGCAAGATCGGGCGTCGTGCGCATTCCGAAATGCGCAGGAGTGAACTCGAAATCGCGAACCTGCCCGGCGTTCTCGTTACGCAGTCCATCAGGATCGAAACGGTCGATCGGCCCGATCCCGGAGCGATTCTCGATCAGTCCTCGCCAGAACCCACTGAGGTCACGCCCCAGCGAGGACACGATTCCCATACCTGTGATTACAGCGCGTCGTTTCATCTTATATCGATCAACTCCCCATCGTAGAGAGATGGTGCTACATTATCCCGTCCGTCTTCCTGCTTCGTTACGCACCCGTCGACCTTCTGCAGATTACGGCTGGAGGTCGCCTCACATCTTGAGGCCACCATCGACGCAGATAGTCTGTCCGGTCAGGTAGGATGCCGCATCGGAGCACAGCCATGCCACCGTGGGTGCGACATCTTCAGGGGCGCCAAAGCGCTTCATCGGGATCATGCGCAGCATCTTCTCGGCACGCTTCTCGTCCATCCCGGCGATGAGATCGGTCTCGATGATCCCCGGCGCTACCGCGTTACAGGTGATGCCCTGTCCGGCAAGCTCGCGCGCGGTCGTCCTGGTCAGCCCGAGCACCCCTGCCTTGGCGGCGGCGTAGTGCGCCCGCATAACGTCGCCCATCAGGCCCGCAGCCGAAGAGATATTCACGATTCGCCCCCAGCGCCCCCGCATCATCGGACGAATCGCCGCCTTTGTGCAGTGGAATGCCCCGTCTAGCGAAACCGCGATCACCTCACGCCAGCTTTCGGGCTTGAGCATCATCAGGTAGCTGTCTCCGATGATCCCCGCGTTGTTGACGAGGATGTCGAGGCTGTCGAACTCCGCGACGATCGACTTGACCATGGCCTGCACCGCCTCGAAGTCGGTCACGTCGGCCTGCACGGGAAACGCCCGGCCTCCCTCGTCCTCGATGCTCGCCACGACCTCTTCTGCTGCTTCCGCGCGTTCGCGGTAGTTGACGGCCACCATCGCCCCTTCGGCGGCAAGCTCCAGCGCGATCGCTTTCCCGATACCGCGACCTCCCCCGGTAACCAGTGCCTTTCTGCCGCTCAGATCAACCATCTGGATCAACTCCTGCCGGTGTACTCACGCACATGGTCCTCGGTTACCACGCCGGTGATGTTCAGCGCTTCCGCGACCTCGTCGAGGGTAACCTCGCGATCGCCTGCGAGCTTCCGTGCCGCCGGCGTGCCACGGACGCGACTTTGCCGCTTCTGACGCTCCCTTCGCCGCTCCTTGCGCCCGATCCCCCCGAGATTGAGTTCGAGTTCGAACTCCTCCTCGGCTGCCTCCATGTGCTCCCTCATCACTCTCTCATTCCGCTCCTCGATCTCCTCCGCAGGCGCCTCGCCGGGTCCCCCGATAAAGGCGATGACGTATCCCACCGGGACCGTACTTCGCGGGGGGGCATAGATGCGCTTCACCGTGCCCCCGCTTTCCGCCTCGTACTCGAAGGTGGCCTTATCAGTGATGATCTCGCAAAGCGCATCACCCGCCTCAACCTGATCTCCCTCGGAGATCAGCCAGCGGCTCACTGTTGCCTCGTCGAGGTTCTCAGCCCATTTCTCAATGATGCAAAGCTCGGCCATCTTCGCGCTCCCTCCTCCGGCTTCCTTGCTGCATCAGTTTTCGACGCGCGAAACGAGAGACCTCTGCGGGCACGACACGATCCCCTGCAACGCGAGAAGCGAATGCAACGGATACCGATGAGTTACAGGCGCGAGAAAGCGTCCGATGTAGAGAGGTTGACCTTCGCATCAAGAAGAACCTTTTGCCCGCAGCAACATTCTTATACAATAGCGTCAGCCCATGGAGAGGAGAGCGCAATGTACCCGAGCTTCCGAATTGTCATCTGCCTCATCGCCGCAGTACTGATCACCGCTACGATAGCCCATCCGGAGGAGACAGTGCAGCTTAGTTTCGAGCGCATTGGCGAGGACTGGCTCCCCAGCCCCATCGATCCCACCACCACAGAGATCGCGGTTGTGGAGGAGGACGAGGAGCAACGTGCAGGGGCCCTAAGGATAGAGGGAAGCACTCCGGATTCCATCGGAGTGATGTACATCCCCTGGCGCGACTGGACCGGTTACACCACACTCTCATTTGACATGTTCTTCCCTCCGGAGATGCCAGAATGGGCGGACGTGCAGGTGTACGTCAAGGATCGTCATTACTGGTGGTATCAGACTTTCCCGCTGCATTCGGAGGATGAACCGCGCGCGAAGGTCAGCCCGGGGGAGTGGATGACCTTCACGCTTGACATATCCGAGGACAGCGAACACTGGGAGCCGGGCGGTCATCAGAAGGCATGGCACCGCGTCCTGCGCAAGCCGCGTGAGTTCGGTGTGCGTGTTTTCTCCGATCAAACCTGGGAGGGAGCGGTGCTTCTCGATAACGTAAGGCTGAGCGGCTATGAGCCTCCGCTGGGCCGCTTCGATCCGCAGGCGCATCCGCCCATGAGCTATGGGATAGACCTCGAGCTCAGCGCAGACGAGGTGCCGGTGTACGAGAAGCTTGAGATTAGTTTCGATCACGGTCGAGTCTATGACAATCCCTTCGATCCGGAGGTGGTGGATGTTCGGGCCCACTTCCGCACACCTGACGGAGGGGAGATGGTGGTTCCGGGATTCTTCTATCAGGATTACGAGCGCGAGCAAGACGAGGAGGGCTGGGAGCAGCTCACTCCCGTCGGTGCACCTTGCTGGAAAGTCCGCTTCTCACCCACGATGGAGGGAGAGTGGACTTTCTACGTGAGCGTGCGAGATGAGAAGGGCGAACTCCGCTCACACAGTGAGACCTTCATTGCAACCGAGCCGCTGAATCCGCAGGGGATGGTGCGTGTGAGCGAAGATGATCCGATGTACTTTGAGTTCGATGACGGCGAACTGTTCACGCCCATCGGCATCAACATGCGCGATGGCGGGGATCACGCCGAGGAGCAGAAGGGCACCTATGCGTTCGATTACTTCTTTGAGCGCTTCGAGGAGGAAGGGATAAACTTCGTCCGCACCTGGATGGCGGCGTGGTGGGCCGGGATCGAGTGGAGCGACCAGTATCACTCGCGCTACGATGGGATAGGCCGTTACTCGATGTACAACGCATGGCGGCTCGACTACCTCTTCGAACTCGCGCGCGAGCACGACCTATATGTTGAGCTTACCTTCAACTCACACGGCCAGCTTCGACGCGACAAGTACGACGCCGAGTGGCGCTATAACCCCTACGCGGCGCGCAACGGAGGCTATCTGCCGAGCCCCGCAATGTTCTTCACCAGCGAGGAGGCAAAGGAGGACTTCCGCAAGCGCTACCGTTATATCGTGGCGAGATGGGGCTATTCGCGTAATCTCGCCACCTATGATCTCTGGAACGAGATCGACCTTTCGGAGGGCTCAAACGCCAATGAGATAGCCGAGTGGCACCAGGAGATGGCGCGGTACATCCATGAGATCGATCCGTGGCGGCATCTCGTGACCACTCACGTCTGTATCTCAGAGGGGATCGGGCACGCTCTCTGGCGGCTTCCCGAGATGGCCGTTGTCAAGGCGGACGCTTACTGGCAGCCGTGGCATCGTCGACTCAACCGTTGGTACGACAACCACGCTCATTACCGCGACAAGCCGATGATCATCATTGAGTACGGCCCGCAGACCGCCGACCTGCCCCTGCCCTACGTGAGGTGGCAGCGCGATTTCCGCGTGGTCGGATGGGTCGGCAACATGATGCCGATGGCCGGACCGCCCGTTTTGTGGTACCACGAGGAGTGGGATGAGCTTGAACTCTACCGCTTGCATCGAGCGATCATACGCTTCAATGAAGGCTTTGATCCGCGCGGCCTTGATCTGCATAAGGTCGAATCGCGCACCAGCGATCGCGATAAACTCTTCGCGCAGGCGAAGGCGGGCGGTGGAGTGGGCATGTTCTATGTGTACCACGATGATCTGATGGAGCAGCATCCTTCACCGTCGGAGGTGCCGGAGGAGGCGTGGGTAACCGACGCATGGGTGGAACTGGGCGGCCTCGAGGAGGGCAACTACCGTCTTGAATGGTGGGACCCCTACATCGGGGAGATCACCGATGAGACGGAGATCTTCGTCGATGAGGAGCGCATGCGCATCGATCTGCCCACCTTCCCGCAGGACATTGCTGCGAAGCTTTTCCGCTTAGAAGAATGACCGGCGCGGTTCGCCTCTTCACGGACGGTTCTCCAGAGCGCAACCTGTGGGCGGGACATGTTCCTTCCGAGCTTCTCGCGAAGAGGGGACGGCGGCCTCTTCCGAGAAGAGGCAAGTGTCGGTATTCTGAGGGCCGCAGCTTGCTTTGCGCCTCGCGTTCGTGTCGGAGAGCAATAGCCCTGCAACGTTCAGGAGGCCAGCCATGCGCTCAGGCATTGCTGTCGCGCTCGCCGTGATGCTGATAATCACCGTCACACCCTCTTTCGCTGTTGACACTGATGGCGACGGCATACCGGACGAGGTCGAGAGGATCCTCGGCACCGATCCCAGCTACGCCCAAGCGCTGCACGTAATCTACGACGCGGGTGAGATGCCCGAGCAGCAGCGGGATGAGGCCTACGACCCAGGCAAGGACATCGTGCGCATGGAGTTTGCACACGTGGCCGAGGATCGATTTCTCTGGCGCACCACATTCGCTGCCGAACCGAACCTCGATGACACGGTGCATCACATCTACCTCGACACCGACATCGACGAGACGACCGGACGCGAGGACATGGGCTGCGAGTACATGCTCAGCATGAGCGGGGAGAGCGCGAGGGCGCGTCACTTCCTTCCCGACGGCACGGAGCAGGCAGGTCCTCCGGTGCGTATGGCGGTCGTCGGCAACTCGCTCTACAAGTCCGCGGACCTCGACCTCGAGAGCGACGAAGCAGGCGTTCGCTTCAGGATCTGGGTGCTTGCGCAGACTGCGCGCGGCGTGGACTACCCCCGGATGCACTATCACACGGGCCGCTTGATCGTCGAAGGCATTCCACTGAACGATCGGCGCAAGATCCTGCTGCCCGGAGACCTCACCGAGAACACTAACGTGGCAGGGACCTTCGGCCTCGACATTGTCAGAGCCGCGCTCGCGGATGACGCGAACGTCGCGATCCGCTATCAGGACCTTGAAGTGGACGGCTTCGCCGAGGACCTCAACACCCGGCGGCGCTGGGGTCACCTTTACGCTGAGGAACCCAACGCGCGCGCCTGGCACACCGTGGAGACGCCCGGAACCTGGTACATCGGCTTTCTGACCTACGATGATGGCGGAGATCACAAGTTCGCCATCCGGGTGAACGACGAGATCGCCGGCGTCGCGGTGGTCAACACCGGGAATCGCCGCGAGTGGATCTGCCATCTTGATGAACCGATCGATCTGCAGGCGGGCGACGTGGTCAGCTTCGAGGCGGTCGGAGGCGCGCGCGGTCGAAGCAACCATCACCTCGCGAAGATGCTGCTTCTGGCGGAGCCTCTCGAGGTGCGGGAGATCGAGTATCACGTCGAGAACACAAACTGGATCGCGCCGGTGAACACCGACGGTGAGGCATGGATCTCGTGGACCACGACCTGGCCGTCGATGAGCCGCTTCGAGTACGGCCGCACCACGGACTACGGGCAGGTCGCGGAGGAGGACACCACGCGGCTGGTGCATCGCGCGCACCTGAGCGGCCTGCAGCCGGGCGTCACCTATCACGGCCGCGGAGTCGGCATCGCGCCGGACGGCGGCGAGTACCACGGTCCGGACATCACCTTCAACGCGGATGGCATACGCCCGCCGCCGACCGCGGAGGGCGTTCACCAGGTGCCGCTGGTCGTGCGCAACGGGCATGACGTCGATGCCGCGGCGTGGCCGGTGAGCAGCGGTGTTCCGTTCCCCGAGGGCGTTCTGGGCAGCGAGGGCGACCTGAGGCTCATCCGTGGCGACGAGGAGGTGCTCGCGCAGTTCCGGCCCCTCGGCACCTGGCCTGACGGTTCGATCAAGTGGGTGCTGGTCACGATCCTCGCCGACGTGCCCGCCGGTGAAAGTGCCGAGTACGTGCTGCAGTACGGGCGCGAAGTACAGGGCATGGCGCAGACGGCCGACCTGGCTCCGATGGCCGCCGAGCAGGATGGCGAGGTATCGATCGACACGGGGGCGCTACAGCTTCGCGTGGACAGGCATGGGCAGATTGTCGGGCCTGACGGGCCGATGGTGACCGAGCTTGTCGAGACCGCGCGTGGCGCTTTCTCTTCGGCGCTCAGCGATGCCACGGTGACGATCGAGGAGAACGGGCCGGTGCGCGTCGTGGTCAGGAGCATCGGCAACCTCACGGCGGAGGATGGCTCGGAGAGCTTCCGTATCGACCAGCGCATTGAGGCGTGGCGCGGGCGGCCCTTCGTCCGCGTTCATCACACCTTCATCAACACACTGCCGGATGAGGTCTCGCAGACGACGCTGGAAACGCGCAGCGCCGATCGCTTCGTGGACATCGACCGGCTCAGCTTCATCGTGCCGACCGCTGGCGGCGCCTGGCGGGCTCCCGTGCTCGAGGCCGACGCGCTCGCGCTTGATCCCGGAGACCGAGTCTGGCAGCGCTTCGACGATGATTACGCGCTTGCGGATGCGGACCCGACAGAGGGCAGGATCATCGGCGGGTTAGTCGCAGAGGACGGCGGCGCGGCAGTCTCGGGGCGCGACTTCTGGCAGAACTACCCGAAGGGCTTCGAGATCGCGCAGGACGCAGTGCGCGTGGACCTCGCGCCCTCCTTTGAAGCGGGCCTCTACGGCGCCTTCCCGTTCGAGGAGGAGGGGCATCACCTCTTCTTCTATCTGCGCGACGGCAGTTACACCTTCACGCGGGGAATGGCAAAGACGCACGAGCTTATGCTGGACTTTGGCGCTGAGGCCGGAGCGCGCGCTGAGCTATTCCGGCGTCCGCTGCTGCTCACCGCGGAGCCTGAGTGGTACTGCGGCAGCCGGGTCTTCTACGACGTGGCGCCGCGCGACGAGGAGCGCTTCGCCGCCTACGAGGAAGCGATCGACGCCAACATCACGAACTACCTCGCCCGGCGCGAGCGCCAGCGCGACTACGGCCTGATGAACTACGGGGACTGGTACGGTGAGCGCGGAGTCAACTGGGGCAATATCGAGTACGACACGCAACTCGCGTTCTTCCTCGAGTACATCCGCTCGGGCAATCCGGAGGCGTTCTTCCTCGGGGAGGCCGCGCAGATACACAACCGAGACATTGACACCGTGCACTGGTGCCCCGATGATCGCGAGACCGGCCTCGTCTGGGTGCATCAGATGGGCCATGTCGGAGGGTACTACGACGAAGCGGTGCCCGACACCCTGGGCATCCCGCGCGCGACGGGGAACATGGGCCACGCGTGGACCGAGGGGCAGTTCGCCCATTACGCTCTTACCGGTGACGTGAGATCGCTGGAGACCGGAATTGCGATTGCCGACTACTGGACGCATCGGCAGTTGTCGCGGCCTTATGACTGGCACGGCGCGCGCGACCCCGGCTGGCATCTGATCATGCTGACCTCGGCACTGGCGATGACCAACGATCCTTACTACCTCAACGCCGCGCGCATCGTGGTGAACCGGGTGCTGGAGACGCAGGACACCGAGCCGCGGGAGCTTCCCGAGTATCAGAAGCGCCCCGGCCGGACTCACCAGCACGGCGGCTGGACGCGCCAGGCGGGCGGTGGAGGTCACTGTCGCCACGAGCAGCCCAAGTGCCGCGTCAACGCCAACTTCATGGTCGCGGTGCTGCTCAAGGGCATGACGTATTACTATGACGTAGTCCCGGATCCGGCGGTGAGAGACTCGATCATCCTCGGCGCGCACTATCTGATGGATGAGTTCTACTCCACCGAGACCCACGGTTTCCGCTACACCGGCTGCCCGGAGATGCCCGACCGCTTCGGGGTCTCGCCGATGTACATGGTCGAGGCAATCGCGCGGGTATATCGCTGGACCGAGGACGATAAGTTCCTCGATCCGCTCACAACGGGCCTCGCCTACGCCGCCAGCGGTTCGGCCTACGGCAAGGGTTTCTCGGCCTACTACCGCTCGGCCCCGCGCGTGCTGGCCAACCTCGACGCGGTGGGCCTTACTCTTGAGGAGCGTCAGCGACCGCCGCTGACGCCGTTCGAGAAGCCCGACTGGATGGCGGAGTTGGGCGAGGATGAGATGATCGTACTCCAGGCGGAGGACTTCGACGATCAGGGTGGGGGCGAGGTGCAGATTCGCGACGATAGGCACGCTACGTGGGGCGAGATGATCACTCTCTGGCACCATGACATTGGGCACTGGCTTGAGTGGAGCTTCGAAGTGCCGCAGGATGGCAACTACCGCGTGATCTTCCGCTATGCCACGGGCAGGGACGGCGCGCAGCGTGAGTTCACGATCAACGGAGAAGTCCCGCACGAGGCGGCGGCGGAGATCGCCTTCCCCAACAGCGGAGGCTTCGGCACCAGCCCGGACCACTGGCGCTACCTGCCGTTGCAGGATGCGGGCGGCGATGACGTGGTGCTGCCTCTGAGCGCAGGCGAGCACACCATCCGCATGACGAACCTTGGCGAAGGCCTCGGGATGGACTTCATCGTACTGGTGCGGGAGGACTGAGAACTCGCAGTAAGGGCAGCTCCGGCGTGACCGGAAAGGGAGTGACACAGACCATGTTCAGATGCGCTCTCGCCGCGACTCTCATGCTGCTGATCTGCCCGACCGCATTCGCCGAACCGATTCTGTGGTTCGGCAAGGATGACCTTCCGCGCCTGCAGGAGCGGGCCGGCGAGGAGCCGCTCGCTCGCGTGTGGGCCGATACCCTGCGCAACGCCGAACAGTTGTGCACTCCAGGAGGCCACAGCTACGCCGATCCCGCGCGCATCGACGAGGGGCCCGCGCATGAGATGCGAGTGCAGGTGCTCGGCCATCACTTCGGCAGACGCCTCACCACGTGGATGGAGACCATCGGCTTCGCGTACCAGCTCACCGGGGACGAGCGCTTCGGCCACCACGGCGCCCTGCTGCTGGAGGCCGCCGCGCGGAAGTTGCCTGCAACCGATCCCGACATCGCTGCCGGCTTCGCCGGAGCGCGCGGTGACATCATGCGCGGCCTCGCGGTCGGCTACGACTGGCTCGGTGAGGCGATGACGCCCGAGCAGAAGGCTCTCTGGGCGGAGACCGCCGCGGATTACGTGCGCAAGATGACCGAGGAGGTCTCCCGGGAGCAGATCTGGTGGCGCCCCTATCACAACTTCATGGGCGTCGCGATGGGCGCGACAGGCATGCTGGCGCTGCTCTTGCAGGAGTCTCACCCCGATGAGGCCGCGCAGTGGATCGACCTCTCCGCCGCGATGATCCAGCGCTGGCTCGACAGCGGCTTCGACGAGCGCGGGGCTTACGTGGAGGGCACGACCTACGGGGCCTACGGGCTGAGCAACGCGATCCGCTTCGCCGACGCCCTGCGGCGCAACGGTGGCCCGGATCTGCTGGTACATCCTCACCTGGGCGAGGTGCCGCGCTTCTACGCGATGTCCCTGCTGCCCGGGGAGGCCCTCTATGACGCCCGCAACAACGCGAACTACGCGGGCTTCGGCGATCCCGCTCTACTACGCATCGCCGGGGCCCATGACTGCGGTCTGGCGCGCTGGCTCTGGGAACGAACCGGCGGAGGCTCCTCGGTCTTCCGCATCATCTGGGAGAACGACGTGGCGCCGCTCGACCCTCTCGCCGCCGGTGCGCCTCTCGCGGAGCACTTCGAAGGACGCGGGCTTTGCATCTGGCGCACGGGGTGGGACGCCGATGACGTCATGTTCTCGATCGAAGCCGGGCCCTACTATCCCACAACTCACAACCAGGCGGATGAAGGACACTTCACCCTCTACGGCCTGGGTCAGCGCTGGGCGATCGACTCGGGCTACGGCAATACCGGTCTACCCGGTGGGCGCGATCAAAGCGTGGCGCACAGTTGCGTGCTCATCAACGGCGAGGGTATGGCCCGCTCGGGCGCGGGACGCGGCACCCACGGCGAACTCGTCCAGTACCACAATGACGAGGTCTACGGATACGCGCTTGCCGACGCGACCGAGGCGTACAACCGCAATCATCGCGGAGAACCAGGCGTGGGCGTCGAGCACGCGCGCCGCCATGCCCTCTTCATGCGACCCTCGGCGGGCGCACCGGCTTACGCCGTGGTCCTTGATGATATTCGCAAAGATGACGCGGAGCACGAGTACACCTGGGTGATGCACACGCCCGGCGACATGCGCGTGGAGGCTGATGAGCGCGGCGCTATCCTTACGCCGGGTGGCGCCTTCAGCACGACGCTGGTAGAGACACCGGATGACGCGACCGGGCGCGGTGACTGCACGTGGCAGTTCGAGGTGCGCGAGGCCGGTGAATACATCATCTGGGCATACGTGCGGGCGGCGGGGGAGGTCGTGCAGCAGTCCGACTCATTTTTCGTGCAGATGAATGAGGGCGAGCGGATCGACTGGCACATGCCTCCGCTGCGCGTCTGGACGTGGGGACAGGTCGCGGCAGGCGTGGGGCGCGAACCGGTGAGCTTCGACCTCGAACCGGGGACACACACGCTCCGCTTCAGCACTCGCGAGACCGGCGCTCAGCTTCAGCGCGTGATCCTCACCGCCGATCCCGAGGCTGCTCCGCCTTTCTTGCACCATTACGAGGGAATCGTTCTGCACCCTGACCAAGCCACCATCGAGGAGCCGATGCGACTTGTGCGGGAGGAGGGGGACCCTGACACGCCGCGCATGAGGGTGCTGCTCGGCGCTACCGGCCCGCTGGGCCACGAGGTTGATGGCTACGACGGCCACCTGCGGCTGAAGGCGTCCTTGACCACCGTGCAGCCTGAGTTCGCGGCGGTACTGCTGCCGCTGCCTGCGGGTGTCGATGAGCCGGAGGTCGTCGTCAACCGCGACGCCGGTGTGCTGCGGATCGAGGTGGGGTGGACGAACCGCAGCGACCTGATCATCTGGCCCTCCGAGGGCGACCGGCGGCCCGAGGTCAGCGTCGATAAACCATAGCGAAACGGGGAGAAATGATCTTCAGCCTCCCCGTTATCGCCCTGGCGCT
>PXBW01000256.1 GCA_003566775.1 candidate division WS1 bacterium | reverse complement strand
TGGTGTGAATGAGCTGCCACTGATCGGGCGTGGCCGAGAAGTAGCCGGAGAGGGCGGTGGTGAGGCCGTACTCAGGTTCGAATGCGAGGATGTCGCTGAGGCAGGAGTTGAACATGAAAACCTTCTGCCACCGGTTCGCCTCGACGGTAGGAGCGACCGCGCGCTCGATGTACTCCTCCACGTTGGCGAGTATGGTGGCGACCCTTCCACCCCGGCAGTAGGCGCAGCCGTGGGGGCAGCCGAAGATCGTGTCGAACTGATAGCGCGAGCGGCAGACGCGGTTGGAGTCGGCGCTCTCGTCGTGAACCTGCGCGCCGCCGTGGCCGAGCATCTGCCGCACCAGAGAGGTGGGCGTGCCGTCGGGACAGCGTTCGAGGATGGGCTCCGGGTCGAGGGCCCCCTCGGCCACCCAGCGCTTGAACACGAGGTCCGGGTCGGTGTGTTCGGCGTGCTCGCCCTGGTACGCCCGTGCGTCGGTCCAGCCGCGGTCGCGCACCATCCGCGGGATGTCCTGCGCGCCTACCACCAGTGCGTCTGACAGTCCGCTGCCGATGGCGCGAAGCATGCGCTCGATGCGCGCCGCGGAGCGCTCATCGTTCAGCGCGCTCTCGAAGACGTAGATTGCCCCGGGCCTTAGGCGGTACATGCGGTTTTGTCCCTCCGGTATCAGGATCGCCGCTTCGCCGAGGCGTCGATGAGCGCCGACATCAGGCAGGCGAGAGATGCTCTCACGGTAACTACTCACCTTGTACTAGCCACGTAGGTAGAGTGTACCCCCTCCCCGAGATTGTCAAGGCAGCAACGGACCGTTCTGGGCAGGCATCTGTCCCTAAGACGGAAGCCCACACTCCCAGGAATCATCGCAGTGGATGGGCCGACACCGGAGTGTGATAACCGGCTCTTGGCGCCGAGGAAATTAGCCCTGTTCGACCTTCTTCCGGCCACTGCGGTTGGGCTTGCGGCTCTTCGAGGCGCGGAGGAGTTGGTGCGGTCTTTCGACGGGCCCGAAGCTGCTCGATGATCTCCTGCTGCCGGAGGATGTTATAGAGTTTGCGTTATCTGCAAAATCCCAACCCCGCCGGCAGAGCTGACGCGGGTCGTCGATCCGGTTCATCATTCGACAACTGATAAAGCTGCTTGCGGGTCATGCGCGACGTGGCTGCGATTCCTGGTCCCATGGTGGCTGCGAATACTGGCTTCCGTAGTCAAGACAGATGCAACGGCGATAAGTTCCGTCTCCTCCTTGACAATCTTGCGGGGGGGGTACAGTCTACTCACGAGACAAACCGCAACGTGAGTAGTTACCCACGAGGAGAGGATAAGGCATGCGATCTATCATCTCTGTTATGACCGCCGCGCTGCTCATCGGCGCCGCGTTCCCGCTTCATGCCGTCGACACCGACGGTGACGGCATACCCGACGAGGTCGAGGAGATACTCGGGACCGACCCGAACTACCCCGAGACCCTTCACGTGGTTTACGACGCAGGACAGATCCCTGAAGGCGAACGCGGGGAGCACTACTACCCCGGCAAGGACATCGTAAGGATGGAGGTCGGCCACGTGGCCGAGGACCGCTTCATCTTCCGAACCACCTTCGCCGCGGAGATGGACCCCGAGGACACCGTCTTTCACATCTACATCGATGCTGACGAGGACCTCGCGACCGGGCGTGAAGGCTCCGGCTGCGAGTACATGCTCAGCTACAGCCGCGGGACTCCCCGCTCGGCGCAGTTCGCACCGGACGGTCAGACACTCGACGGCCCCGTCTACGCACTTGCGACGCATGAGAATCAACTGCTGATCACCGCAGATCTCGAACTGGGGCAGGATGAGGACGGCGCGCGCTTCAGAATGTGGGCGCTCTGCCACAGCCGCGTGACCGACGAGCATCCCCAGCCCCGCATGAACTACAGCACCGGACGCTTCATCGTTGAAGGAATTCCGCTCAACGACAGGGAGAAAGTAATGCGACCGGGAGATGTGACCGAGGATCAACGGGTGGTCGGGACATTCGGTCCCGACGTCATCCGCCCCCTACTGGTGGATGAGAGCAACGTGGTCATACGCTACGATGAACTTGAGATGGACGGCTTCGAGGTGGCCATGCGCACCCAGCGCCGCTACGGCCATCTGACACCTGAGCGACCCGGCGCGCGCGCCTGGCATACCGTGCAAACCCCGGGCAGCTACTACGTCGGCTTCCTCATGTATGATGACGGCTCCGACCAGCGCGTCGTCATCCGGGTCAACGACGAGGTCGCGGGCGTGGCGGTGCTCGATGCGGGGAATCGCCGCGAGTGGATCTACCATCTCGACGAGCGCCGAGACCTGCAGGCGGGAGATGTGCTCAGCTTCGAAGCCGCCGGCACCGCATCTGGTCGCAACAATCACGGACTCGCCCGCGTGGTCCTGCTCCACGAGGCTCCCGAGGTACGGGAGATAGAGTACCGCGTCGAATACAGCGACTGGGTCGCCCCGCTCAATACCGAGGGCGAGGCGTGGGTCTCGTGGACGACCACCTGGCCCTCCTCAACTCGCTTCGAGTACGGGCCCACCACCGACTACGGTGAGTTGGTGGTAGACGAGGATGTCAGCCGCCTGGCGCATCGCGCGCAGTTGACCGGCCTTGAGCCGGGTGTCACCTACCACGGCCGTGGCGTCGGGATCGCGCCGGACGGCAGCGAGTATCACGGTCCGGACATCACCTTCAGCGCCGAGGGCATCACCGCCCCGCCGACCGTCAACGGTGTCTCCGAGACACCGCTGGTGGTGCGCAACTGGCATGACGTGGACGCGGTGGGATGGCCCGTCACCTCCGGCGTACCCTTCCCGCGCGGCGTGCTCGGCAGCGAGAACGACCTGCGCCTGATGCGCGGCGGTGAGGAGGTCATGGCGCAGTTCAACACACTCGGCACCTGGCCTGACGGTTCGATCAAGTGGGTGCTGGTCAGCATACTTGCAGATGTCCCCGCCGCTGCTTCCGCCGATTACGTGCTGCAATTTGGGCGCGATGTCGAGAGCATGGCGCAGGCCGCTGAACTCGCTCCGCTGGCCGTCGAGCAGAATGGCGAGATCGCGCTGGACACGGGCGCCCTGGAGCTTCGCATCGACTCGCATGGGCAGATCGTCGGGCCGAACGGGCCGATCGTGACCGAGCTTGTCGAGGCTGCCCGCGGGCAGTTCACCTCGGCGCTGAGCAACGCGGAGCTTGTGATCGAGGACAACGGACCGATCCGCGCGGTGATACGGACCTTCGGCGACCTCGTCTCCGAGGACGGGGAGGAGAGCTTCCGCATCGAGCAGCGGATCGAGGCGTGGCGAGGGCGGCCGTTCGTCAGCGTACAGCACACCTTCATCAACACCCTGCCCGACGAGGTCTCCAGCACCACGCTGGAGACCCGGCAGACCGATCGCTTCGCGGACGTCGAGCGCATTACCTGGGTGGTGCCGACCGGCGCGACCTCGTGGCAGGCCCCGCTGGTCGAGGATGAGCCGCTCGCGCTTGGCACCGGCGACAGAGTCTGGCAGCGACATGACGATGAATACCTGCCCGGTGACGCGGGTCCGGTTGAGGGCAGGATCATCGGCGGTCTGATCGCCGACACAGGTGATGGGGCGATCTCGGTGCGCGACTTCTGGCAGAACTACCCTAAGGGATTCGAGATTGCGGACGGTTCGGTTCGCGTCGACCTCGCGCCCGCGTTTGAGGCCGCATACTACGACGAGTTCCCATTCGAGGAGGAGGGACATCAACTCTTCTTCTACCTGCGCGACGGCACTTACACCCTCAAGCGCGGGATGGCGAAGACCCATGAGCTTATGCTCGACTTCGCCGAGGGCGCGGGCGATCGCGCGGAGATCTTCCAGCGCCCGCTGCTGCTGACCGCGGAGCCGGAGTGGTACTGCGACAGCATGGCCTTCTACAACGTGGCGCCGCGTGACGAGGAAGCCTTCGCCGCGTACGAGGAGGCGATCGACCGGAACATAGAGAGCTTCCTCGCCCGGCGCGAGAGACAGCGCGACTACGGCATGCTCAACTACGGTGACTGCTACGGCGAGCGCAGCGTCAACTGGACCAACCAGGAGTATGACCTCCAGCACGCGATGTTCCTCGAGTACATCCGCTCGGGCAATCCAGGGGCGTTCTTCATCGGCGAGCAGGCATCGCTTCACTATCGCGGGGTTGACATCGTGAACTGGTGCCCCGACGGCATCGAACAGGGACTCGTCTATCTCCACCAACTCGGCCACGTGGGAGGATACTTCGACCGGCGCCCGGAGCAGGGGCGTGGAATCATCGGCTCCAGCGGGGCGGTCTGTCATTCACCGGTGGAGGGCCTCTTCGGTCATTACTACCTCACCGGCGACCCGCTCTCCGTCGAGGTCGCGATGATGATCACCGACTACTGGACGAACCGGGAGATGTCGATCCCCTACGACCGCCATCACGCTCTGCGCACGGCGGGTTGGCATCTGATCAAGCTGGCCGCCGCCTACGCGCATACCCACGATCCCTACTACCTCAACTCCGCGCGCATCATCACGGACTGGCTCATCAAGATGCAGGACACCGAGCCGCGGGAGCTTCCGGAGTATCAGAAGGAGCCCGGACGCACTCACCAGCACGGCGGGTGGACGCGCATGATGGTTCCGGGGCACTGCCACTGTGAGCCGCGTCATCAGGGCAACGCGGGCTTCATGATCGCGATGCTGCTCACCGGGATGGTGTACTTCCACGACGTCACCGAGGACCCGGCGGTCAAAGACTCCGTCATCCTCGGAGCGCAGTACGTGATCGATGACTTCTACTGTGACGAGGTGCACGGCTTCCGGTACACCTCCTGTCCCAACATGGGGTACAGTCCCGGCGCATCACCGAGAATGCTCGAGCACATCGCCCGCGTCTACCGCTGGACCGGCGATGAGCGATTCCTCGATCCGCTCACGAACGGCCTCGCGCTGGGCGCGGGCGGCTCCAGCTACGGCAAGGGCTTCGCGAGCTACTACCGCAACGCCCCGCGGATGCTCGGGGACATGGCGGACATGGGCCTGACGCTGGGCGAGCCACCGGAGGTAACGACGCGCCCTTTTGAGATGCCCGAGTGGATGGCGGCGCTTGCCGACGATCAGATGATCGTGGTGCAGGCCGAGGATTTCGACCGCGAGGAGGGCGGCGAGGTTGTCATCCGCTCGGACCGGCAGCGCACATGGGGTGAGATGATCACCCAGTGGCACGCGAACGTCGGACACTGGCTGGAGTGGGACTTCGAGGTCGCAGCCGAGGGGGACTACCGCGTCCTCTTTCGCTACGCCACCAGCAGCGACAATCCGCGCCGGGATTTCGCCATCAACGGTGAGGTGCCGCACGAGGCCGCGGCCGAGATCGCCTTCCCTCCCACCGGCGGTTTCGGCAGCCACCCGCGGGACTGGCAATTCCTGCCGCTCGCCGACGCTGACGACAACGAGATCCTGCTGACGCTGTCCGAGGGCGAGCACACCATCCGCATGACCAACCTGGGCGACGGACTGGGGATGGACTTCATCCTCCTGTTGAGGGAGAACTGAGGGCGCACGGCGAAGCAACAGGCGCACGGTTCACGGCCGATTCGCCCCTGGCCCGGAGATCGTGCGCAATCAGTGGGCGGGGGCGCCGATTCGATTCCGGACGGCGGGGCAGCCCTGTCCCGTCACCGCAACAGCCTGCGAAGAATCGGCCCTCCCCCACTCGACGGCCCCCCAACGTCTCGCGGATTTCTTAACAAGCGCCGCAGACTTCAAGCGGTGCGAAGCTTGATGTCGGTGCGGAGGCATCATCCGGTCACATGGCTTCGCGCCATCGCACTCTCTGAGAGCCGGGGGCGGCGCCCGGTGGACGAGTCGCTCGTTGGAGCGGCGCGACATTCCTGACGCCGCTCGATCTCCTGCTCACTGATCCTCCCCGCGCGTGACCGTGACCTGGTCGATCCTATGCTCCTCCATGCGATCCACGTGTATCGTGAGATCGCGGTAGCGCACGCTGTCACCCTCCGCGGGGATCTCGCCCATCAACTTGAGGACAAGTCCGGCGACGGTCTGAAAGTGCGCCCTGTCATCGGGCGGAATCTCCATGCCAATACGCTCTTCGAACTCGTGCAGCGAGATCATCGCATCCACCACCCAGCGACGGGGCGCGACAGTCCTCATGCGCGTCGAGTACTCCTCGCTCAAAGGAGCCAGCGGCCCCACGATCACCTGCATCATGTCCGTGAGCGTCACGATCCCCTCGGGCACTCCGTGCTCGTCCATCACGATCGCCATGTGCGTATGCCGGTCCCCGAACGCCTCAAGGAGATTCAGTGCGCTGGCCCACGACGGTATGAACACCGGCTCCTCCATCAGTTCGCGCAGGTCCGGCTCCGCGCCCTCGACCAGAGCCAGCAGCAGATCGCGTGCATTGACCGTCCCCAACACACGATCCAGCGAGCCTTCAGCAACCGGCAGCACCGAGTAATGCGCCTCTCGAACCGCGTTACGCAGCGCCTCGGCGTCCATCCCGATGTCCAGCCAGTAGACATCCGGCCTCGGCTTGAGCATGCTCCCGACTCTGCGGTCTTCAAGCTCCATCAACCCCTCCGCAAGCTCCCGCTCAGTAGGGTTGAGCACCCCCGCCTCCGACCACTGATCGAGGAGAATCGCGATCTCGTCGCGGTTCACCTCATCAACCGACGGTCGCGCCTTCCTCAGCGGGCCGGTGACGAGCCTCTCCGAGCGGTCCAGCAGCCAGACGACCGGCGCGGCGATCGTTGACAGGGCCTTCATCGGCGGTGAGAGCACAGCGGCGATCTTCTCACTGTAACTCAGGCCGAGATTCTTCGGCGCAAGTTCGCCAATCACCAGTGTCACGAAGGTGATGGGAATAATCACGATGACCGCCGCCGCCAGCGCGCTGTGCGCGCCCAGCACCGGGAGGTCCACCAGCATCGGCTGTAGTTCCCGAGCGATGGTTGCCTCGCCGAAGGCCCCCATCACGATCCCGATCAGCGTCACGTTGATCTGAACGGTCGCGAGAAACCTGCCCGGCGCGGAGGACAGATCGAGCGCGATGCGCGCGCCCGTGCTCCCCTCCGCGGCCATCTGCTGCAGCCGCGACCGGCGCGCGGACACCAGCGCAATCTCGGCCATCGCAAAGACGCCGTTGGCGAGGATGAGCGCAAGCAGGATCAGCACATACGCAGTCATTCGCTAACACTCCAGCGGTCAGGCTCCGGCCATCTGAGCAGCGCGGGCGACAATACCGTCACGCATCTTCTTCGTGGGGGGTGGTGGAGACCTCCGCCCGCGGGGAGAGGATCAGAGCCACGCCGGCCAGCAGCGCCCGCGGCTTGCCTGCCGTGTCCACCAGCACGAACCGCTCCCCGCGTATCTTCTTCGCCATGCCATCCTCCTGCGCATACGCGCCCCGCCCCGCCAGCAGCGACGCGGCGAGCGCACCGCCAATGCCACAAATGACTGCTGTATGGTCATCGGTCTTCTGCCTCTCTTCGCGTCGGTTGCCGCCTACTGGTAGACTGTCCGTGCAGGCGGGTCGTCATTCCACGCCGTCGTGCCTCAGAAGCAACTCCGCTGTCTCCGTGTGGCCCACCGGGCGGCGTGGTGCAACGGCGTGTTTTCATAGCGATCCTCAGCGTTGACGTCGGCCCCCCCTTATCAAGAGGGCACATATAGACGGGTGGCCCCTTATAGCCGCCACGTGCAATGGCGTCATTTCTCCTGTGAACGCGAACATACCCTACCGGCTCGAAATCTTTCCGCACGTTGACACCAGCTTCTCGCCTAAGCAGCACACGCACGGCTCGTGCCTTGCCCACGTCACATGGCCGAGGGTGTGGACATCTTCAAGGTCTCTGGCCACGGTCACGCCTTCCTCGTCGGAGATTAGATCGGTGTTCGTAAGAGCAGACAGACACTTGGAGAAGGGGTCGTATCATAATCTAACGATTGGCTTCTTTAACGTTTTGCGACCGTGCAGTGTTCTTACTGGTCCATGAGCGGCCAGCCCAATTTGCGTTGAGGCGTTTTATGGTCAGAGACAGCGCCGCCAGGGCTCCGGTTTCACTGCCGAATCCGCGTGCTACATTTGCGGCCTCCCGCAACTGGCGCATCTTCACGATAGATGACTGCCTGA
>PXBW01000035.1 GCA_003566775.1 candidate division WS1 bacterium | reverse complement strand
ATCACATCAACGTCGTAGCCCATCGCCTCCAGCGCGTGCTCATCGTTCTTGACGTAGTTGAGGGCGATCGAGTACGGCGGTGAGGTCACAATGCCGTCGATGCTCTCATCGGGAAGGTCGAGACTGCGCGCGTCACCCTCAACGATCTCCACCTCCCCGAAGTCGAGGCCGAGACGTTCCTTCACCGCGACGTGATCCTGCACCGACCGGAGCATCTTGTCTCGATTGTGCACGAAGGCATCCACCGGATCACGCCTGCGGCGGGAGTTGTCGGAACGAGCGATCATCTCCGCGAGGTCGAAGAAGTCCTTCACCGGCCCTTCGGGGAACTCGCGATCGTCTGGCGTGCGGAACAGGCGCTGCTGCATGGTATTGCGTACACAGGGGGCCACATACTCCGAGGCTTCCTCTATGTCGTTGAGGTGCGCCCATGACTGCGTCTTGACTCGCGAGATCAGGCAACACAGCGGTGATACATCCATACCCACGCAGTCCATTCCCAGTAGTTGGGCCTCGATGGCGGTGGTCCCCGAGCCAATGAATGGATCGAGCACACGATCGCCGGGACCGGCGCCGATTATCCCCAGTAGCGCCCGGATCATCTGCGGATGGAACTTGCCCTTGTACGGGTAGAACCAGTGGGTGAGATACTGGTTGATCGAGCGCGTCTGGTTGTACTGCTGGATATGGTGGTAGTCGGTGAACTCCGGCTCCTGATGGGGAAGCTGCAGCGACATAACGTATGCCGACCGGCACATCAGCGCCTCGCGATCGATCGAACCATTAGTGCTGAAGCCGCGCAGGTTGTCGTTCGCCTCAAACTCAACGCCCGCGGCGGCAAGCTCCATACGTGCGAGGACGAGTTCGTAGATAAACTGCACATTCTCGTGCAACGTCAACTGTGTGCTCTGCTGCATTCAGTTAGATGTCCCTCGGATTGGTCAGATGCTCTCGATAAGCGACCGGATCGTCTCGTACTCGTGTCGGGCGATCTCTACTGCCGTGAGGTCCCTGGTGGGTTCCCTGTGCGACTCGGCGGAGAGGTGTCCGTCGTAATCCATCTCGACGAGCCACGCGAAGATTGAGGCGTAATCGACCTCACCCTCGCCCAGCAGAAGCTGGTAGTCATCTACCCGGTCGTCGCGGTAGCAGTCCTTGACCTGCACATTCCAGACGAGTTCGCCGAAACGCGCGAGCGCCTCGATGCCGTAGTAACGGTCGAGGCGATAGAGATTGCCCGGATCGTAGTTTACGCCGAGGTTGGGCATGTCAACCCGCGCGATCATCTCCAGGGTCGAATCCACGGTCGCGGAGAGACCGAAGTTGTTCTCCATCACCACGCCGAGATCCCGGCTCAGTGCAAGGTCACAGCATTCGCGCAGGTAGTGGGCGGCGCGCTCCCAGTGATCCTCCCGCGCGGAGGTGGGCTTCGGCGGCCCGCCCGGCTGCACCCGGATCATGTCACACTCAAGCTCCTCCGCCATGTTGAGGTAGCGCCGGAAGTGCTCGACATCGGTGAGGCACTCGTCGTCGCTCTTCTGAGAGAAACCGCCGACGTAGGTGCAGAGGGTCACGCACTCCATGCCAACGTTGCGAAGCTGGCCCGCGAGGCCGGAGACGGTGCTGTCGGACGCATCGGGCGGTAAATGGCGCTCGACGCCGAAGACCTCCATCCCCTCGTAACCGATCTCAGCGGCGATGGAGACGGCCTCCGATATCTCGTATTCCTGCAGTATCTTCGAGCAGATTGCGATTCTGAGCGCCATGCTGCCACCCCAACTGTTCCGTCGAGTATCGACTGGTGCAGGTTCGCCGCAAGGGCCCCGGGGACCTTCCGCCGGGGTCTCAGGCTGTCCACAGTTCGCGTGCGGCATGTGTGCAGCCTGCGTCACATGCCACGCAATGATGGGCTTCACGATCCGGGGAGAACGCGCTCGTAAGTAACCGCGCAGGTCCCACGCCGATCCGGCTCCTCGCAATTGCCGACGTAAAAGGCGCAGCGCCTTCAAACCGGATCGGAGTGGAACCCGCTTTGACCGTCAGGAGCGGCGGATCTCACTCCGCCACGTAACCGAACTGCACATCGTCCATCCAGAGCACCTGATCCGGCTCGCCACCTGAGCCGAACACGATGTTCACCATCGTGTAACCCGGCACCACCTCAAGCTCGGTGCTGTACTCGCGCCACTCCTCGCTCGGCTCCACCTCGATCCGCGCGCTCGTGCCCTGCTGGCCCGAGACGTTCACCACGGCCTGAGTGGCGTTGCCGCGCGCCATGAAGCGCAACTCGTAGGTTCCGCCGGTGCGCAGGCGCATCGGCTGGCTGCGCAGTGTCATGCGAATCTCCGGGCGCTCGAACCGAAGCGCCGACTCGCCCTCGACTGCGTCCTCCTGCGTCCAGTGCGGCCAGGTGTAACCCATCTGCCGCGGGTGTGAGATCGTCCAGGTGCGCGGCGGGTAGTCCGGGCTGCCCTCTTCGAAACCGCCGTTGCGCAGGAGGTTCACAAGCTGCCCGCGGTAGCTCTCCTGTAGCGTCGCGCTGATCTCCGGCGTCTGACCGGGTGCGTAGCGCACATAGATCTCCGCCGCCTCGCGCCACGGCGCCGTGACCGTACCGATACCGTCTGCGCTCAGCGGCATCTCCCAGCGATCCTGTACGAGTACCTCAACATCCTCGCCGGTCGCGGTGAACTCGTACACGCCCTGCTCGCGCGGGTCCTCGAAGTGCGCCCAGGCCACTATCTCGCCATTGTCCGCGATCGACTGCTGCAACTCAACAGTGTAGTCGCCGTCGCTGTCGGTAACGTTGAGCGTCAGCGGATCGAGCGGTGCGGTCAGGTCGAGCAGCGGATCGGCCCAGAAGACGGTCTCCTCAGCAACCGCAACGGTGCCCGCTTCCGGCACCTCAGTGGTCACAGCCTGCTCGGGCGAGTCCGGCGGAGCGGCGAAGACCGCTTCGGCGTCGGCGAGCGCGCCGACGGTCACTGTTGCCTCGCGCGAGGGCTTCACCTGCACCAGCGCGGCGGCGCCGGGCGATGGTACCTGCGCGGTGACGTCGACGGGCGCATCGGAACTGAGGACCTCGACACCATCGATCACCAATCGCGTGGCGTCGTGCACGAGCCATCGCACCGGCGCGCCTTCGGCATCGCGGCCGACGCTGGCCGCGCGCCCATCAGTCTCGATGCCTCCGGCCGAAACGCCATCAGCGGCAGCGTCGCGGAAGATCACCGTCTCATTCAGGCCATCGCGCTCGACTGCGATGGCAAGGCCGCCGTCGGCCTGCACCGGCATGAGGTCCTCGACTGCCGGGCCGTCGTTTACGTCATAGGCGTCCATCACCGCGAGGATCTGTGCCTGCTCCCTCGGCTCGGTCGTGGCGCGAATGTTGTAGCTCTGTGGGAATGCTTCGGTGACCCGGCACCAGTCCCTTGTGAGCAGTGGGTAAGGGCGCTCGTTCGTCTGTGCGTAACTCAGGTCTGTGGTTGCGAGGTGATGCACACGCAGGCGCTGGTCCATCTGCCGCACGATCATCGACTGTGCAGTCTCGTCGATCTCCACCTCCTCATGAGCGTTGAATACCCAGTCAAACTCAGAGGGTTCGGGCGCGACGAGATCATCATAGACTACGAAGATGTCGGGCCGGATGAATATCACCGTGCGATCGAACCTGTCGAGCAACTCCGGATAGGCGTCTGCAGCGTCTCCGGTGAAGATCGTGTAATCGGCGGAGTTGAGGAAGGCGGTGAAGCGGCCCTCAGCGTCGATATTCCGAATCGGCTGCCCCTCGCCGTTGACGAGGATCGAGTTATGCGCCTGAGTATCCATGGTGAACTTAGTGTGATACTCGTCACCGTAGTAGGTGTAATAGCCCGCGTCCACGGCCATGATCTCGCCGCCGGTGTGTATCACGAAGCCGTTCTGATCGGCGTGCGCGTGGCTGTGACTGCCGAAGGGACTCGAGCGGAAGAAGATGCGGTTGCTGCGGTGATCGTAGAAGCGATCGTATGCCGCAAGCTGTCCAACGTCCGGGAACAGTCGCGCCTGCTCCATGTCCACCGGCGGCTTCGGCTCGATTCCGGTGCTGGCGACGTACCACAGCGGCACATGGCGCGGATTGCCCACCACCGTCTCGCTCCACCACGTCACATAGGGGTCATCGGTCATCGAGGCGAGAAAAAGCGATATGTATGTGTCGGCCGATGCACCGGGGACCGGCATGAAGAGTGAATAGACATCACCCCAGTGATTCCACCAGTAGTTGAGGGACATGCAGTGCATCCAGAATCTGCCCGCGTTCTGCAGGCGCGGGCGCTGAAAGATGTCGATATCGGTCGCGGTATCAAGCGCCGCGAGGGCCTCAAGAATGTCCTTGAACTTGTGCCCGTAGGTCTGTCCCTCGGAGTAACCGCCGTCGTCGGAGCCCCACGCATCGCGGTTCACGTACTGGCGAATCAGCCAGCTTGCCCACTCCTGCGTCTCCTCGGTCTCCTCTGCCACGGCAAGCACGGTCACCAGCAGCGGATGCATGCACTGCTGGGGATGGGACGCCTGATAGTTGAGGTGGATGCCCACGCGGTCGCGGATATACCTCATCGCGTTGTCGGCGTGATAGACGATGTGATCGACTATGACCTCCCGCTCCTCCTCGGTGAGACGGTGGTAAAGGCGGTCATACGCCAGCGCGATGCCTTTGAGGCCGTACTCGTAGTGATAGACCGCGGTGTCGTGATTGCCGCGATCCTCCAGGTGGTAGTCAACCCGGAAGGGCGAGTTGAACACCGCCCACTCGCGGGCCGCCTCGGCATAGCGCTCATCCTCGCTGATCAGCCACGCCATCGAGAGCGTGTTCGCGCGCGAGGCGGCAGCGATGAAGTCCCGGTTGTCAACATTCGTCGGGACCATCGGCTCGCCGTCCTGGAGGTAGAAAAGCTGTCGCTGCTCGGTGCCGGGATCCTCTGGCATCGGCGCAAGCTCAAGCTCCGGCATCTCCACCTCCAGTGCCCTCTCGGCGCTGAACTGAATGTCCGCCCACGGCTCTGCGGCGTATTCCTGACTACGCGCGCGGAACTCATCGAGCGTGTCGGGGGTGACGAATATGCGCGGGTGGTCGGGCAGATCTGCAATAATCTGCTCGATCGGCGGCACCGGCATCTCCGGAGCGTCGTCGGTGACGATGAAGCTGCGCACACTGCTCGGGTCGGAGACCTCACCCTCCTCCGTTACCACGAAGTACCGCCAGTACCACGCGCCCTCGTCGAGCACTTCGTGGTGATTGTAGAAGGGCAGGTCGATCCCTTCAACGCGGATCAGGCCGTCCTCAAAGTCCGCACGCTGCGTCATCTCGACAGTGTAAGTGGCGGCGCGGTCGTCTACGCGCCAGATCATCGACGGCGGGTTTGTGCTCACTTCGGCGCCCTCCACGGGCTGGAGTGGGGGATGGCGCGGCGGCTGCTCCGATTCGTCAGGAGCAAAGCCCCACGCACAGGTAAGTGTAATCAGAGCCAGTACAATACAGCAGGTAGTTGATCGCATCTTCATGATAGTCCTCCAACCTATGGCATAAACGGGATCATGCAGACTTCACCGGGCATTTTCTCCGCCGGGGAGGCGTAGACCTGCCTTTGAATGGACGCTCAGGGACGAGCCGGGTTCGTGGGTGGCCGGGAGAAGGTTGCATTCGTGGTTGTGGGGAAAGAGTGATCGCATGAGCCGCGGGAGGGCTTCCCCTCCCCCTGAGCTTGCTGGCGCAAGCTCTTTCCCCCTCCCCTTTTGAGCTGCTGTGCAGCTCCGGCAAAAGAGGGGGAACGGCCACGACTGACGCGATTGACAAATTCGTTCCCCCCTCCTGCCCTCGTGCCGAAAGCCGCCGAAGGCGGTATCGGCGCGAAAAGGAGGGGGGTGGACCGGCGAAGCCGGGACGGGGGGAGGAATCGTGCAATGCGATGGCGACGCAGAACCGCAGGTGCTGCGGGTCGCGACAAGGTGGAGTTCGCGCGCGAGCAACGCCAGAGCCTGACTCATGCGGAGAACCTGCTCTGGGAGGCCTTGCGCAGACGAGCACTCGGCGTCAGGTTTCGGCGCCAACATCCTATCGGTGACTACGTACTCGATTTCTACTGCGGAGAGGCTCAGCTTGCGGTAGAGATTGACGGACCCACTCACGCCGACCAACAGGGATATGATGATGCTCGCGACCGCTGGCTTGGATCAACGGGCATTCGCGTACTCAGAATCCCCGCCGGGCTGGTTCACGAAGACCTCCCGCAGGTGCTGGGAGCTATTCGTGCCGCGCTGAGGGGACGATTCCCCTCCCCCTGAGCTTGCTTACGCAAGCTCTTTCCCCCTCCCCTTTTGAGCTGCTGCGCAGCTCCGGCAGGAGAGGGGGAACGGCCACGACAACGACGAACGGCCGGGCGAGCAGGGAAGCTCGCCCTTCCTCCGCCCGGGGGTCGGGCGTGCCTACGCCCGACAGGGCCTTGATCGTGTGCAGTGCGGAGCGGCCGTCCCGAATGCATTCGGCCGGATCGTTGTCGTTACTCCCGTCACTTTCGTTGTTTCGTTTCCGTCGTTTCCCCCTCCTGCCCTCGTGCCGAAAGCCGCCGCAGGCGGTATCGGCGCGAAAAGGAGGGGGGTGGACCGGCGATAGCCGGGACGGGGGGAGGAATCGCGCAATGCGACGACGACACAGAACCACAAAGGGAATCGCCTCTCTCCGCGCGAACGTTGCGTTCAAGCAGTGCCAGTCTCTCAATCGGAGGCAGAATGACATGCCCGCGCGCAGGCCCAACGTCATCATCGTAATGACCGACGATCAGGGCTACGGGGAACTCGGCTGCAACGGGAACCCGTGGATACAGACGCCCTCCATCGACGACTTCTACCGCTCCGCCACCCGCTGCGAGGACTTCCACGTGTCACCACTCTGCACACCCACCCGCGGGGCGCTGATGTCCGGGCGCAATCCCCTGCGTAACGGCGCATGGGCCACCTGCTGGGGGCGCTCGATCCTGCGCCGGGACGAGACCACCATGGCCGACGTGTTCCGGCACAATGACTACGCCACCGGCATGTTCGGCAAGTGGCACCTCGGCGACAACTACCCCTATCGCCCGCAGGACCGCGGCTTCGAGCATGTCGTCGCACACAGGGGCGGCGGCGTCGGGCAGACCCCCGACTTCTGGGGCAACGATTACTTCGATGACACCTACTTCCACAACGAAACCCCGGTCGCGCATGAGGGCTACTGCACGGACATCTGGTTCGAGGAGGCGATGAGCTTCATCGAGCAGCATCGCGATGAGCCCTTCTTCGCCTACGTGGCAACCAACGCCCCGCACTCGCCGTACCTCGTCGCCGACGAGTATGCCGACCTCTACCGCGGCAACCCGGATATCCCTGAGCCCGAGTTCTACGGGATGATCACCAATATCGACGAGAACTTCGGGCGGCTGCGGCGCCATCTGCAGGACCTTTCGATCGAGGATGACACGATCCTGATCTTCATGACCGATAACGGGACCTCGGGCGGCTGGTGGGATGACACCGGCGCCGGTTACAACGCGGGGATGCGCGGGCGCAAGGCCTCTTACTACGATGGCGGACATCGCGTGCCCTTCATCGTGCGCTGGCCGAACGGCGGCATCAGCGGCGGGCGCGATGTGCGCGAGTTGCTCACACACATGGACCTGCTGCCGACCTTCTGCGAGCTATGCGACCTCGACGTGCCCGAGCACAATCCGTGGGACGGCCTCAGCTTCGCGCCGATCCTGCGCGGGGAGAATCGCTCGATGCCCGACCGCGAGGTCTTTCTGCAGTTCCGGCAGAGCACTGAGCCGCCGAACATGTGGGAGAACGCGGTGATCTGCCGCGACTGGCGGCTCATCGGCGGCGAGGAGCTTTACTACCTGCCCGCCGATCCGGGGCAGCGCAATGACGTCTCGGCGCAGTACCCGGACATGGTGCGGCGCCTGCGCATTGCCCACGAGCAGTTCTGGGCGGAAGTCGAGCCGCTGCTGGAGCAGGTATGCCCGATCTCGCTGGGCGCCGATGAGGAGAACCCGACGCGCCTCGGGGCGATGGACGTGCTCGGCGACGTGGCGTGGAACCAGGGTCACATCAAGGCCGCGCAGAAGTCCACCGGGCGCTGGGCGGTGCAGGTGGAGAGGGACGGGCGCTACCACTTCGAGCT
>PXBW01000343.1 GCA_003566775.1 candidate division WS1 bacterium | reverse complement strand
GGCAGATGAGCAATATGAAGTGGTGGAGGCAGTATGGCCCGCGATAGTTGAGGAAAAGATGTTCTCTCAGGTTCAGATTACCTTGGCTCAGAATACGCAGACAAGGGCAAGAGGAAATCGGGATCATGTTTTCCTATTGAGTGATTTGGTGCAATGCGAGCACTGTGAGGTTGAGCTTGAAAATGGGAGCGGGACAGGCAGAGGTGGAAAACGCTATTACTACTACCGCCACACAACAGGAACGCAGAGAGATGATTGCCCTATTGGATCTCTTCCCGCGCCGAAACTCGAGGAGACCATCGTAGAGAGATTGAGAGAGATCGCGGAGAATCAGAAAGTAATCGAGAAAGCCTGCGAAAGAGCCAATGAGGGAAGAGTGGATCGGATAGCTAAACTGAAAGAAGAGATTGAGGAGCTTGAAGATCAGAAGCAAGCAGAGGAAGCAGAACTGGATTTGGTGATCGATCGCATAGCGAAGACAGGAGAAGTCGATGGTCCTGTGCGCAAAGCTCTGGATTCCAGAAGCGAGACAATTGAGGAGCTTGAGGGTTTGATCGAGGAGAGATGGAATGAACTTCGGGCACTTCAGAAGACCAAGGCAGACCCCAATAGGATGAAGAGAAATCTCACGCAATTTTCCGATGCAATGAGTGAGCTTGATGTGGTTGATAGAGTGAGCTTAATTAGACTTATGGTGAAAGGGGTTTATTTGCACGAGGGAAGCATTGAACTTGAACTGTATGATCACGAGACACAGGTGGGCGAGTGGGTACGAGAGGATCAGGACGGAGATAAGTGGTTCGCCGGGCAATTGGACTGGCTCCCCGGGCCGGATTCGAACCAGCAACCTAATGGTTAACAGCCATCCGCTCTACCATTGAGCTACCGGGGAGCACCACACCTCAAGCATACCAGAACTGACCCGCTTTGTAAAGCCGTAGCAACACCTTCACTATCCACCGGAAACCAATCAACCGACCACACACTCGCGCTCATTGACAGAACCGATGCTGCTGGATACTTGCGGTTAGGTTTGCGGCTGGTGGAGTGAACGGCAGGTGGCGCGCAAGATGCGGTGAATTACTGATATGAAGCGCACAGGCCCCGGTGCATCTCCGGGGCATAACGAGGAGGGAGATCGATGGCAGAGATTCCGATTGCACTTCAGTTGTACTCGATCCGCGATGAGATGGCCGATGATGTGCCAGGTACACTCCGGCGCGTGGCCGAGATGGGATACGATGGAGTGGAGTTCGCTGGCTTCTTTGAGCACAGCGCCGAGGAACTGGCGGAGATGTGCGATGATCTCGGGCTGGAGCGCGCTGGAGCGCATGTGCCGCTGAGCAATATCGAGGGGTTCGCGCTCCAGGGCTGCATCGACAGCATGGTGGCACTCGACAACGAGTACATCGTCGTACCAGGTCTGCCGGAAGAGAATCGGGAATCAGTCGAGGCCTGGAAGAACACCGCCCACATCTTCACCGCGGCCGTCGAGAAGGTCAAGCAGCATAATATGAAGCTCGGATATCACAACCACGCGCACGAGTTCCAGTTGCTTGAAGGCGAGATCCCATGGGACGTGTTCTTCGACAACGTCAGCGATAACGTGTTCGGGCAGCTTGACATCGGCCACGTGATCCGTGGTGGTCAGGATCCGATCCTCTACCTGAAGAAGTACCCGGGCCGTTCAACTACAGTCCATATCAAGGACTACCATCCGGAGCGCGAAGACATCCTGCTTGGTGAGGGCGTTGCGGACTGGGACACTATCTTCAGCCTTTGCGAGAGCACCGGCGGAACTGAGTGGTATATTATCGAGCAGGAGACCTATCCGGTGCCTCCGATGGAGGCGGTGGAGACCTGCCTGAGGACGGCGCATGAGATGCTCGGACGCTGAATCAGAACTCTGCGAGGTTCTCTGCAGGCGTTCTCTCTCGATTGAGGGAGAACGCCTGTTTCGTCTGTGAAGCCATGAGAGTGTCCCGCTGGAGGTAACCTCGCGATGGAACGGGAATTGCGTGCTGTTGGCCTGAGATGCAGAGACGATGGGGCCCCTGAATCCCCGGACGTCAGCAGGTGCAGTGCTCACATTACGGGAGGTGTCGCATGATACGAAGGTTGAGGATCATCGGGTTGTGCCTGGCCGCAGCGTTTGTGGTTGCGGCGACCGTCGGTTGCCCATCTTCGGTGGAGGAAGGGTTCACAGAGGTCCCTGAACCAGCGGGCGAGGATGCTATCGAGCCGAGCGACGACGTGTATGAGTTCGCCTGGACGGACGAGCCGGAGGTTGGGCAGATTCCGTCCGGGCCGATCATCGGGATGCTTAACGGAGAATCGTTCGAGGCGGAGCTTGTTCGGGTCAGAAAGACTGATGAAGACACGTACCAGTTGGAAGTGCTCAACAAGGGACCCGACGGCGACGATCTCACTGGAGTGGTAATGGGAGCGGATGCGTGGCAACTCAGGTTCTCGCGGCCCGAGGGTGAGACCGGTACCGTGCAGTGGACGATCTCCGACGAAAAGGAGTTCGAGTTCGAGCACGTGTACTATTACTACGATCAGGGTGAGGACAGGGGCCCGATGAGCGTTAACTATCCGTGGGGCGCTGCGCTTGAGATAGCCGAGTGGAATCTCGCAGAGGACGGGGAGAATGAGCGAATACTCGGCAATATCACCGGTCGGATCGCGCTGGTGATGAACGACGATGAGTCGAGTTGGGCTGCGGGCGAGTTCGACGCCATCTACTATGAATGGTGAGCGCCCTCTCGCTCTATCCGCATGGACTACAACGCAGGCGCCCGGATAACCGCGGGCGCCTGTCTTTTTTGGGTATGATGGAGGTGATGTTGAGTCGCAGGGGGAATGCTCGCCGGACGAAACTATACCCCACTGGGGGGATACCATGCTTGCGCGCGTGCACTCAGCAGCAATCCACGGCGTTGACGCGTATCCGGTACAGGTGGAGGTGGATGTTTCCTTCGGCAGGGAGGGCTTCGCGGTGGTGGGATTGCCGGATGCTGCGGTACGGGAGAGCATTGACCGTGTGGAGGCGGCGATCCGCAACTCCGGGTTTGAGTTCCCGAAGGAGCGCATCACGGTGAATCTCGCTCCCGCCGACATCCGCAAGGAGGGTCCTGCGTTCGATCTGCCGATTGCCCTCGGCCTGATCGTTGCCACCGGCCAGGTGGCCGCCGACGGTGTTCTCGACGAGGTGGCACTTACCGGCGAACTGTCGCTCGATGGCCGCCTGCGGCCCATATCCGGTGCGCTGCCCATGGCACTGGGCAGCAGAATGGCGGGCAGACGCGCCATTATCACCCCACCGGATAACGGCAATGAGGCCGCGGTGGTCGCTGACTTCGAGGTCTTCACCGTTAAGACCCTCTACGACTGCGTGAAGCTGCTGGAAAGCAACCTGCGCGACGAACCCGTACGCGTCTCGGATGAACAGATCGACCTTGAGACACCCCCCTATGAGGCGGACATGGCCGATGTCAAGGGGCAGGAACACGTCAAGCGTGCTCTTGAGATCGCCGCCGCGGGCGGACACAACTGCGTGATGGTCGGTCCGCCCGGCTCCGGCAAGACGATGCTCGCGCGTCGCGTACCGTCGATTCTGCCGCCGATGACGCTCGATGAGGCGCTCGAGGTAACGAAACTGTATTCGGTCAAGGGGCTGATGCGCCCCGGAGATGCGCTGATACAGACGCGCCCGTTCCGCCACCCGCACCACACGGTATCCACCGCAGGACTGATCGGCGGCGGCAGCGTGCCATCACCGGGGGAGGTATCACTGGCCCATCACGGCGTGCTCTTCCTCGATGAGCTACCCGAGTTTCCCCGAAATGCGCTTGAGGTGATGCGCCAACCGCTTGAGGACGATGAAGTGACCATCGCGCGGGCACAGACGACGCTCACTTTCCCGGCGAACTTTCAGCTTGTAGGTGCGATGAACCCCTGCCCGTGCGGCTTCAGCACCGATCCGCAGCGTGAGTGCACCTGCTCGCCTACCGAGGTGGGACGCTATCTCAAGCAGATCTCAGGACCGCTGCTTGATCGCATCGACATCCATATAGAGGTTCCCCGGCTCACGTCTGATGAGGTCATGCAGAGGAGGCCGGGGGAGCCGTCCGAGCGGATGCGCAACCGGGTCGTCGCGGCGCGCAGACAGCAGCATGAGCGGTTCGGGGGCACTCCGTTTCACAATAACGCGGAGATGAACACGAAGGCACTACGCGAGTTCTGCCCGCTCTCGGACGAGGTTGCGGCGCTGCTGAAGGCTGCGATCGAGCAGTTCGCGCTCTCCGCACGGGCCCACGACCGCATCATTAAGCTCGCGCGTACCATCGCGGACCTTGAGAGCGCCGAGCAGATCGGCGTCGCACACACCGCAGAGGCGGTGCAGTACCGGTCGCTGGACCGTAAACTATGGGGCTGATAGAGGACAGCGAATCGGGACGCCGGGAACATCAATAGGGGCGCATAATGGGTTGCATGGTCCACGCCATCAGCAGAAGCTGCAGGGCGGTGAGAGCGCAGGTGATTGCCAACAGCCGCCAGTGCGAACCCTCTTCGTCGATCAGCAGCGGCGAGACGCCTGCCGCCAGCCACGGGGCAAAGAGCATCCAGAGTCTTCCGGTCTCACCGAGCACCACGCCCGAGAAGTTAAGCATCAGTAGCGTCAGCACTGCAGCCGTGCCGAGGTACGCAGGCAGCATCATGCCCGACATTCGCCGCAGCGTGCGGATCATGCGCGGCATTGACGCGATAAGGAGCACGGCGAACGGCAGGCCGAGGAAGATCAGAAACTCGACGAGATTCATCCACGCCCAAACTCGGTAGCGACGGAAGGACGCCAGGCCGGTTATCTCCGAGTGCGCACCGAGACCCTGTGTGAAGACTTCAATGGCATCGACGCCGACGACGTACCACAGTCCAACGCCGACCAGCACCGCAACGCCGAAGACGGCCGGCGGCAGGAGTACTGAGGGCGTCTTGCTCCACGAAGAGTCCCCGGACTGTCCGACCTGTTTTGCCGCACGCAGCAACAGGAAGAGACCGCCAAGCCCTACCAGCGCCAGCGCCCCCAGAGAGACGAACAGCGCCGTCGCCGCGACAAGCCCCGCCAAGGCCGACCAGGCCCAGTGTCGCTGGGTCGCCACCAGCACTGCCATCATCACCGCCGAGCAGAGCATCATGATCTGGGTGAGGGTGGCGAAATACAGCAGCATCCCCGGCACCAGCGCAAGCAACGCCGCCGTCGCAAGGGCCCGCTGAAAGCCGAGCCACCGGTGCAGCGCAGCGAACGTCACAAGCGGCATCAACGCCCCCGCCACACCCAGCAACCAGGAGGCGAGGATCGCCGTCGCCAGCCCCTCGCTGCCGTGCCAGCGTGCCGTGGGATAACGCATCACGTCGGTGCGAAGCTCCGGGATGGTCACACCAACTGCGGTACTGCTCGCTTCCAGAACCGCCCGATTCAGAGCGGGAAAGGTAGCGCCTATTCGCCGCACGGCGTAGAAGAACAGCACTGCTCCCGGCGGATGTGTTGCAACATGCTCAGCTTTACGGGGCATTTCTTCTGCATATCTGCGGAGGTAGCGGGAAGGATCGTGAATCTGCATCGCCTCGGAGAGGTAGCCTGTTGATACATCGCTGAGTTGAATCGCAGCGAGGCGAGTGACGCTCTCCGGTGCCACGCTCCACAGGGCCATCTGCGAGGCCCAGGCGGCCACGGATAAGCACACCGCAATCGTCCAGGCCAGCGCGTGCCGGTGGCTGTCGATCTTCTCGTTGTTCATGAGCCGCCACAGGTACGCGATCAACCCGGCAAAGCCCGCCAGCGTCAGCGCGGGGGCAGCGAGGAATTGGACCGGATAGATCGCCCCGTACACATCGATGGTCCATTCACCGGGCCATCCCAGTGGTCTGCGCACCAGCAGCACCCACGCGCCGAACGCGCCGACCGCAAGCGCCTGAGCGAAGATCAGCTTCCGGCTCAGAGCCGGTGCAGTATTCAGCCTGTCCTCGAGATTCTCGTTCATGGTGTGTACTCAAGAGCCCACGGGATTAGTGTCGTCAAGTCCAATGCTCGCGCGCGGAATTCAACACCGGTCAGGGCGTCACCCGCACTAAGCTTCGGCGTCGGCGGCTGACACGCCCTCCGAGTCATCGCCATCGTTGCGGTAGTCGCTCATCAACTCCGCGACCGCCTGCGCCGCTCTTTCTGTCATGCCCGGTACTGCCCGCAACTCCTCCACCGACGCCCTCGCGATGGCATCGATCGAGCCAAAGCTGGTGAGCAGCATGTTCCGCCGGGCGGGACCAATCCCCGGCGCCTCCTCGAGCACCGACTCGGTAAGGCGCTTCTCACGGATGTCCCGGTGGTGAGCGATTGCGAATCGGTGTGCCTCATCACGCATCTGCTGCAACAGCCGATGACCTTCCGGGTAGTCGCTCATATCTACCGGCTCCGACTGTCCCGGGAGGAACACCTCCTCATCACGCTTGGCCAGCGACACCGCGGCAACCTCGCCGATCTCCCATGCATCGAGACAGCGGGTTGCCACACCAAGCTGCCCCTTTCCGCCATCGACAACCAGCAGATCGGGCAGCGGCAGGAATTTCTCGTCTCCCTCAGCCGCTCGCCGAAGTCGCCTTTGAAGCATCTCTTCCATCATTGCGAAGTCATCGGGCGAGCCCTCGGTGGCGCGCATCCGAAAGCGCCGATACGCGCTCTTACGCGGCATACCATCGACGAATACAACCATCGCGCCGGTCGATTCCCGGCCCTGCGTGGTCGAGATGTCGTAGCACTCCACGCGCTCCGGCGGTTCGTCGAGCCCCAGCGCCTCCCTCAACTGCGTGAGACCACTGCGAGCGCGTCGCTCCTCCGGGCTACCCGCCTCGCCCCTGAGTGCCAGCTCGGCGTTATGCACGGCGAGTTCGACGAGGCGCTTCTTCTCGCCACGCTGGGGGATATTGACGCGAACCTTCAGCCCCCGCATCTCACTGAGGATATCGGCCCATCCCTCCGGCTCCTCGACCTCGTGCCCCAGCAGCACCTCGCGCGGAACGTGTGCCTCCGCGTAATGCAGGGCGAGGAACTCCTCGAGTATCTCGCCCGCTGCGCGTCCCTCAGTCCCCTCTATCGTGTACTGCTCTTTCTCCAGCAGCCTCCCGCGCCGAACGGACAGGATAGCCACGACCGCCCTGCCGTTCTCCACCGCCACCCCGACAGCGTCCTGTTCGCGCTCTTCAGTTGCGACCATGATCTGGCTCTCAGTGACCGTCTCGACCGCCTGCAACCGGTCCCGCAGGCGCGCCGCACGCTCGAAGTCCAGCTTCTCGGCCGCATCCTCCATCTCCCCGCGCAGGCGCTCGATCACCTCATCTGACTTGCCTGAGAGAAATAGCGCAACCTCGTCACAGATCGCCGCGTACTCTGCTTCCGCGATGTCACCGGCGCAGGGTCCAACGCAACGGTCGATGTGATAGTTCAGGCACGGACGCCCGGTGGGCTCACCGGCGAGCTTCCTCCGACAGCTACGGAGGCCGAAGATCTGCTGCACAACCCGCATCGTGCGTCGCATAGCGCTCGCGCTTGGGAAGGGGCCGAAGAGGCGGCCCTCACGCAGGCTCAGCACCTCCTGCCGTTTCGGATCATGCAGTCCGCGTTTCTGGCGGTAGCGGCCGGGCATCTGCACCTGCGCGCCGGGCCGCAGGTCTCTCACCACCATTAGCCGGGGGAACTTCTCGTCGCTCAGTCGCAGGTACGGGTAACTCTTGTCATCGGCCATCCTGATGTTGAAGCGCGGAGCATGCTCCTTGATCAGGTTGTACTCCAGCGTCATTGCCTCGAGGTCCGAGCGCGTCACGATGAAGTCGAAGTCCGCCACGGTCTGCACCATCCGCGCGGCCCATGGACTGTGCTTGCGGTCGTCACGGAACCATTGTTGCAGGCGCTTGCGCAGCGAGGCGGCCTTACCCACGTATATGATCTCGCCCGCCTCATCGAGCATCATGTAAGCGCCAGGCTCGTCGGGGACACTCTTCAGCTTTTCGGCGATTGAGTCGCGCATCGCTTACCTGCCGGCCGCCTTCGCACGCAACTCCTCGATCTCGTCGCGAAGCTCTGCTGCGCGTTCGAACTCAAGCTCAGCCGCCGCCGCCTCCATCTCGTCCTCAAGCGCTTGAATCAGGGCGTCGAGGTCGGCCGCGGCAAGCTCTTCTGCGAACTCCTCGGGGACTGTCCGCCGGGCCTCTTCGGCAACCTGCTGCTGGAACCTGATGACATCGTGAACCTTCTTGCGAATGGTCTGAGGGGTGATACCGTGCTTCTCGTTATACGCGATCTGCTTCTCACGGCGGCGCTGCGTTTCATCGATGGCGCGCTGCATCGAGTCGGTGATTGTATCGGCGTACATTATGACCCTTCCGTCCACATTCCGCGCAGCCCTGCCCATGGTCTGGATGAGCGATGTTTCGGAGCGCAGGAAACCCTCTCTGTCGGCGTCCAGGATTGCCACCAGTGAGACCTCGGGCAGATCCAGGCCCTCGCGCAGCAGGTTGATGCCGACCAGCACATCGAAGGTGCCGAGTCTGAGGTCGCGCAGAAGCTCTCCGCGCTCTATGGTCTCGATGTCCGAGTGGAGGTAGTGCACGCGGATGTCAAGCTCAGCGAGATAGTCGGTAAGGTCCTCGGCCATTCGCTTGGTCAGCGTGGTGACGAGCACCCGCTGGTTCTTCTCGACGCGGCTGCGGATCTCCCCCACCAGATCATCGATCTGGCCCTTCGTGGGGCGGACCTCGACCTCCGGATCGATCAACCCGGTGGGCCTGATGATCAGTTCGGCCACCTGTGACGCCCGCTCCATCTCATAGTCGCCGGGCGTCGCCGACGTGTACATGACCTGTCCTGCTCTTTGCTCCCACTCCCGGAAGGTGAGCGGTCGATTGTCAAGCGCGCACGGCAGGCGGAAACCATGTCGAACCAGGCTTAGCTTGCGCGAGCGGTCGCCGTTGTACATGGCCTGAATCTGCGGGATTGTCTGATGCGATTCATCGATGATGAGCAGCTTATCATCGGGAAAGTAATCCATAAGCGTGAAGGGCGCATCCCCCGGCTCGCGTCCATCGAAGTGACGCGAATAATTCTCAATTCCCGTGCAGTAGCCGACCTCGCGGATCATCTCGAGATCGTACATCGTCCGCTGCTCCAGTCGCTGTGCCTCAAGCAGCATGTTCTCGCGATGGAAGAAGTCGAGGCGCTCCTCGAGTTCGCGCTGGATTCCGGCAAGGGCGTTCTCAGTGCGCTGTCGGGATGCGACAAAGTGGGTCGCGGGGAAGATCACCGCAGTGTTCTTCTCCTCGACTATCTCCCCACTGAGATGGTCGATGACCATGATTCGCTCAACCTCGTCGCCCCACATCTCGACGCGGATGACCTCATCGGCGTCCATCGGTGTGATCTCCACAACATCCCCGCGCACCCGGAAGGTGCCCCGCTGATGCTCGTAATCATTCCTGGCGAACTGCATCTTGACCAGTTGCCTGAGAATGTCGTCCCGGTCGATCTGCTGTCCTTCGTGCAGACGCAGAGTGACCTCCTCATACTGCTCCGGCGAACCGAGGCCGAAGATGCATGACACCGAGGCCACTACCACCACATCGCGCCGCTCCATCACCGCCTGCGTCGCGGAGTGGCGCAGACGATCGATCTCCTCGTTGATCTGCGAGTCCTTCTCGATGTAGGTGTCGGTGGTCGGCAGATACGCTTCCGGTTGATAGTAATCGTAGTAGCTGACGAAATACTCCACCGCGTTATGCGGGAAGAACTCTCGAAACTCCGCGCATAGCTGTGCCGCCAGTGTCTTGTTGTGCGCAATCACCAGCGTCGGCTTCTGCACCTCTTCGATTACCTTCGCGACCGCGTAGGTCTTGCCCGATCCGGTGATACCCCGCAACACCTGATGCTCGTAGTCCCTGTTCAGGCCCTCAGCGAGTCTGGCTATCGCCTGCGGTTGATCGCCGGTAGGTTCAAATTCTGCGACGACTTCCAGCTTCTTCATGAGTATCATCCAACTACATATGTCCGCGCGCCGACCTGCGCCGGGCGCGCGGCCTGTTGCATCAATATGATAACACAAGGGGTGACTGTCGGGAAATCGATTGGACGGGGAAAGGCTCAGATCAAAAGCCGATGCCGCGGAACTCGCCGAGTTGCAGTGAGATGCGCCCGGTCGCTTCCGACCAGCGCAATCCGATCTCGGTCGGTCCGATACTTCGCGCTACCGACAATTCGATGTTGCTGTAATCCTCGGTGTCAAGATCATAATAGGTTCCCGCAATCCCCATCCGCCAGTCCTGGTCGAGTTGATAGTCTATCAGGCCGAAACCGTATAGTCGGTCACGCCCGATGTCATAGTTGGTGGTGAGGTAGCCGGACATCTTTCGGCCGTAGAAGGTCCGAAGATAGAGACTCACGAGTTGGCGATATTCGCTCGAGCCGCCCCCATCGATCCACTCACCCTGGTAGGCCGCATTCATGGAAGTCTCACTGGAGAAGATGTGACGAAGCCTCAACTCGCTGCGCAACGAATTCCGCGTGTAACCGCTCGTGTCCCAGGAGAACAGGTTGCTGACCGATGGGGTGATTGATGTGCTCTCGCCGAGATAATGCCGTGGAAAGTCGAGGGCGGCGTAGAGATTGTTCTCAGCGACGATTCCGTCGTCGAGACCTCCGACGTGCCGCAGACCCACGGCGGTGCCGAGACGGTAACTGGCATTCCACGCGCCCAGCGGGCGATTCATGCTCAGCCAGTCTGCCGCGAGCGCGTACGAAAGGTCCTGCCCGTGGGGTTTGCGGATCGAGGCAGTCAGGTTGAGACGTTGATCGCGTTGCCACCGATATATGCTGGCGTCACCGTAGTAACTGCGATGATCCGGTGAGAAGAGCGTGAAGTGACCGTCGCCGAGGTCGCCCACGCTGCGTCGGTCGCGCCACTGCAGCCCCCAGTCCGACCGGGGTAGACCGAGCACGCTGATCGAGCCCTCGGCATCTCCGCTGTTATAGGCCTCCTCGATTGCCAGCGACCAGTCATCATGGGCGATTACACTGCCTGCAGCGGCGCCCCGCTGGACCTTGACAGCCCCGGTGCGTTCCTCATCGACACGGTAGAAGTATGGAAAATCCACCGCGATCTCACCCCGAGAGTTGAGCCCGAATACCTGTGAGTGGGTTGTGCCGGTATAGCCGGGCATCGCCATGACCCAGTAACGCGGAAGAGATAGAACTCGGTCGCCACCCGCGTAGAGCGTCCCTCCACGGAGGACCACCTTCTCATGGGGGTGAATCGAGACGCCGTCCGCGACCGCCCAGACGGCCGCATCGGCAGTGTCCATCCGAAAGGTTTCTCCGGAGATCTCACGTTCAGGCTCCTGCTCTTCAAGGGTGAAACCGCTGAATGCCTTCCTTTCAACGCCCTCGTCGCCGATTCGCCGCAGAACCCCCTCGGCGCTGAGCAGATTGTAACTGAGGTCATCCATCTGCAGAACTCGCCCGTCCACCTCAACCTCGGCATTCATGGCCTTCAGCATCAGGGAGTTTACGTCAACCTGAAGGACGTCGGGGGAGCGGATGGTTACGCCCGAAAACTCGACTTCGGCCTCGTCTCTCGCTTCAACGATCGTCATGTCGAGCGCGTAGCCAACCCAGTTCCCCCGAACCTGCACGACATTGGTGCCGCTGAGCATCGAGCTGCCTTCCGCCACGAAGGCCACTGTGATCTGATTGCTTCCCTCCCCGGTGGTCACCTCTGCGTGGATGGTAGCGGTGCCGACCTCGGTGGCTGTCACCTCGACAGTCGCGGAGCCGCCCACAGTCTCGGTCATCACCACCTGGCGGCGTTCGCTGTCCTCAAGCCCCAGTTGACCACCCTCGCTGCGGAACACCACCGTGGTACCGTCGGGGACGGGACGCCCCGCTGAATCGCGCAACTCAGCGCGTACGGTGGCTGCGCTCTTCCCATCTGCGGGCACTACACGAGGGCTGGGCCACAGATTGATCCGTACCCCGTCGTATCGTGGTCCCTGGGCTCCCGCAAGCGTACATGCGACCAGCACGATGGCGATAACGAAAATAGTCCGCCATCGATTGACCATAACCGGTGCCGCCCGCGAGCAGGATCCCCGTCGCGGGCGGCAGTTTGCTGGACGATTGCGGCGTATCATAAGCGTTCGTCTTCAGCGGACTCTACGGACGGAATTCTATCGCCCCGAATCGCACCCACGCAGACGGTCCCCGAGCAGCGTACTGTGCCCGGATACGATAGGCGTATGAGATGCCAGGCTCGACGTTGAAGTCGGCGAACTCGGTATGTCCGGGAAGCACGTTGCCGGGCGAATCCGGGACGGGATTCCACGTGCGGCCGTGATCTGTGGAGCGCTGCAGGTCGTAGCCCAGCAGATCCAGATCGGTGACCGGTGGCTCCCAGCGCAGACGTATCGCTGCGGTCTCCTGCCTCAGTGGCAGGGGCCTCGGCGCGATTGCTTCCGGATCCGGAGCCTCCACATCGTTGCCATTGCTATCAAGCGCAACGATCAGACCTGTAAGCAGCACGGCCCCCGCGATCCACTTCCAGGCCCCATCGCGACGGGGTTCCACGCGTTCCTCCACCGGGACCGGAGGTTCACCCTCCAACACAGAGGCGGCCCGCTGTGCCGCGTCCCGCAGCGCCTCACGTATGAGGGGCGCCTCGTTGCTGTCGTACCCTTCTCGCACGCGACTCCTGCCGGCGACCCCGAAGGTGCTCGTCGGCCGCGGGTCCTCGACCACTTCGAGCGTCTCTGGATCGAAATTGTCGTCGACGTCGAATATCTGCCCGTTTATCAACGCTTCAACGCGCATCGGATCATCGTCGATATCGAGTCCGTCGATCGCGATTAATCCGACCTTGTCCGCATCTAACGCGTGCCCCAACTCGATGGCCGTCGCTGGATCGGCCACCTCAATCTCAAGGTCCACCGCGCGGATCCTCCCCTCCTCCACCGCCCGCATGACAAGCGGTGAGGTTCGGGAGAACTCCATTACCTGAAACATGTCTATCTCGTTTAGCGCCACCTGGAAGTATGCGGTCGCCCTCGCCGCTACGTCCTCCACAGGGGCCTCTGTCCGGTCCAGCACCGGAAACAGCAGCAGCCTGCTTCTTCTGGCCGCAGCCTCCGCCGTCGGAAGAGATCCGGCCGGAATCATCAGCACGAGCGTCATTATCATGGCGAGACCGACGCTGACGGGACCAACCAGCCTGCTGGATCGTATTGACGTCATCATTGTTTTCTCCTATCTGGTCTGCGTATCGGCTGCTCGTGTCATAGGATTTGCGAGTCTCAGCGCCCGACCGTCGCAGTCCTAATCACGCTCATCTTCTCGCCTGTCTCCGGAGAGCGAGCAGTGATCTGCACGATGTATCGTCCGGCAGGGGCCCTGGTTCCCGTGTCGCTCAGACCGTTCCAGGTGAGCGTGTTCTGCCCGGCCGGGGCCGTCCTCTCCGTCGCGACGTGGCGCACAACGCGGCCCGCAATATTCCGCACCTCGACATCTACGACGGCATCGCTGGCCAGCGAATACACTATCTCGAGGCCGGATCCGTCAGCGGTCGTTCGGGTGCTCGCGTTAAGCGCCAGGATTGCTTCAGCACGCGGCCGCACTACCACCTTCAGTTGCCGCTCACCGCCCGCAGACGGGACGAAGCTGTAACTCTCACTGGTTCGCATGTGTAAGCGCTTCTCTGTCGCGGTATCCTCCAGCGTGGCCACCAGATCGTCCGGCAGATTGGCACTCAATTCGGGCCATCGAACCGTGACACGCTCCCCGGCGGCCTCCGAAACCACAGTGAAATCCCACACCTGGCGCTGGCTCGTGTCGCTACGGGTATCCATGAGATACCGCATGCCTCGCTCGTCCTCGGGAAGAGTGAAAAAGGCATCGAGCACCGGACCGGCGCTCATCGCGCTGGGAGGGGCGGGCACGTCCAACATGTCCGTCTCCTCACCCGAATCCGCCGACATCGCGAAATACCGCGGCAATCTGGTGGTATCGCCACGTTCCACCACCAGACCCACGCGCCATCCATCGTCCTCGGTTGCGGCGGCAGGCCGAGGCTCAGCCGCCGGAGCAGTCACCGCGGGAGGCGGGAAAAGCAGTGAGACTTCCCGGAATGCCAGCAGCCAGTACCCCTCGTAGGGTACCACGGAGGCATCGGCAAGCGACGTCTCCCAGGTGTATTCGTTGGCAGCGGGGTCATACGCGTAGAGAACAGGCAGGATAAGTCCCTGTCGGGCCGCCTCCCTGATGCTGAACTCTGCCCCATCCGGGCTTTGCACTCTTATCTGATCGAACCGGTTGGGTACCACGTGGGGATTCCCGATCTGATTCCAGCCCGGTTGGATCGGCAGGATGAACGACTCGTCGAGGCGGGCTTCCCGCGCATCATCCGGGAGCACGATGGTCTCCCGGTTCTGATTGAGCAGCCACTGGCCACGGCCCAACTCCACGTGGGCGGCGAACGTGTCCGGGTAAGTTACGTACCGTTCTCGATCCGGTCGCCAGCGCCAGAGCGTAACCGGACCGCCGGGGAACAGTGAGTCCGTGAGCGAACCGAATACGTGTGCCGCGTCGGAGTTCGTAAACCTGTATGGGATCGAGAGCATCTCGAGGCCGAGACGTGACTCTCTCGGCGGTAGCATTGGGATTGCGGGCACGTTTATGCTCCGCGTCAGCACCTTCCCCATTGGACCGTGAACTCGTATCTCAGCACTGCCCGGTCGCGGGTCGACCGCCCGAACCGTCCACTGAGCCATCGGCAATGGGCTCTGATTGCGGACGATTCTCCCGAGAGTAACGCTGCGCGGCTGTGTGTCGGGGTGCAACTCGAAGCCCGCCGGCAGACTGATCCGCGCAGTTGCCTGGGTAAGCGGGGTGTCTCCGAAGTGATCGATTCCGGCCGAGACGGTGAAGACCGAGTCGGCGCCGGGTTCGGCGAAGTGGAATGGCTCGTCCTCGGGTGTGGCGGGATCGGCTCCCTCCCTGACCTCGAGGCGGCTGGGCGAGTAAACGCCGAAGCCAAAGGGCGGATCATAATCCACAGATGCCGCGCCAAGGCCTATGTAAGTGACATAGCGGCGGCTGTGCCCGGGCCGCAGGGAACGCTCATTCCACCGCACCATGTAGGCCCAGTTCTCATTCGTGATCGGCGTTTGCGGGTCCGGGGTCCAGTCCCATTGTGCGTCCATCCCCATGGTTCGGAACTGTCCGAACCCTATCAGGTCCGGTCTGCCAGCGCTCTCGGAGGCGATGCCGGAGCGCCTGACCTCACTGGCGTCAAGGGTGCCTCTGACACCGATTCTCGGAGTCTCAGGATGATCGTAGGTAACCCAGGTATCAGGCAGCGAGAGGCCGCGCTCAGCATCAGGCAATACAGTCTCGGTAGTTATCTGTGTTCCATCATCGAGCACAATCGGTTGACCGTCAAAGGTCTCAGCACCGAATGAGGTATCCACAAGGATTCGTAAGCCAACGTTGCGGCTGACTGTATCATCGTTGTGGATAATCTTCTCGAGCATCAGTCCGTCATGCACCATCATCCAGCGATGTCGGACCCGCAGGTTCGGCTCGCCCTCCGTCGGTACCTCGCTCAGAAGCGGGATAAGCTGCGTGCCCATCACGTCGCGTGAGCCGACTGCTACTCCCCCAGGCCAGAACAGGGGTAGTTCACCGATATCCGCGGTGTCGTCCTGGTTGTACTGCATGATGTAAGGGTCTACGCGCCGACCATCCACCGAGACGGTGAGCTTGTTGGTGAAGCTGGTCAGATCGAAGCCGGGCGCAGGCACCACTCGACCGGCGATCCACCGTCCCTCGTCACCGCTGACCAGGGGGTTCCCGCCGGTCGGCACGGTCGTACCGGTGCCGAAGCGGAACCTGCCGGCCGGTCGGTAGATATACTCCGGCCTGTCATCCCCGTCGGTACCTGTCTGGTACAGAGAAGGATCGTTGTAGTGCAGCCTCATGAGTCGCGCGGGATGCACGATCTCTTCCTGCGCCCAAACTGCTTCACATGCTATCAGTGCCAGCACACAGATGCCGATGAGACCAAGAAGGCCCGATATTGTCCGAGTTCTTTGCCGCTCCACCAGGGAGTCAGCTCCTCTCAACAGGAGAGCTTAACGCGTCACGCTGAACGGTCGTATTGCCCTTACTGTCTGTCCATCTTCTGCGAGAGCCGTCAACCTTACGATATAACGGCCCGACGGCACCGCGCTGCCGCGGTCGCTGAGGCCATTCCAGAGTAGAGTCTCCTGCTCCCCTCCGGTCACCGCCCGCGAGGAGAATGCTCTCACGGTACGGCCGGCTATATTGAGTATCTCGACACTGACCTCAGAGGCCTCTGAGACCGAGTAGGTTATCATCGCGCCGTCCGCCACGGACTGCGCACTCATGCTCTGGACTGTGAGCGCGCGTCCGGCTTCTCGCGCGTGTACCCGCAGGTTACGAACCCCGCCATCAGGCCCGGTGCGGAAGCGGTACCCGGTCGAGGTGCCCATGTAGACCGTCCGGCCGGTCTCGAGATCCTCGAGCACCAGACGCACATCGTCAGGAACCTCAGTGGTCATCTGCGGCCAGGAGATCTCTACCTCGGTGTCGGGCAGCGAACAGGCGACCTCTATGTCCCACTCGGCGTCGTCACCTGGCCCTCGGATGTCCATCGCGTACCTTCCAGAATGTGCACCCCAGTTGGGTCGCACCATTGATACCTGCAGCCCATCAACAAGCGGAGGTGGCTTGGGCACATCCCACTGAGGATCGTATCCTGCACTCGCGGTTGACTTGACGCCGATAATCGTCCGAGGATCGACGAAGTCGCCCGCGCGTGCGGACAGAGTGAGCGTCCAGCCCTCAGCCTCGTCAAGTGGCTGGCCCGCCTCCCTCTCGGAGGCCTCCGCGACACCTGCGGTTGCTCCGAAGATATGCACCCGGGCGTCCCGGTTCACGTGTACCCAGTAGCCCTCGCCCGGCTCGAGGCTCGCCGCCAGCGGATCGGGCGTGAAATCGTAGTATCCCGGCTGATCACCGGTGCCCTGAACGAACCGGAAGACATGGCCTCCGGTTACGCCCTCACGGATCGCGTCGCTGAGGTCGAGCAGACGCTCTCCGACCTCGAACTGCACTCCGCCCCAACTGATCGGATCGGAATACGGATTCCCGATCATATTCCAGCCCTGCGGCGGATATTGGCCGTGGTAGAGCCGTATATGGGAACTGGGCACGTCCTCGAGCGGCTGCCCCTGTATGTCCAGGACGGATTCCCGCGGCACACTGAGGAAGTAACCGAGGCCGGCAGGGGGATGAGGCACCGTCCGCTCGTCTGGATCGTCCTGCTGAGTATCAGGCGGCACAAGACTTGCACGGTCGTCGGGGTAGAAGAAGTACTTGTCGATGCCACGCTCGAGTGGCCACCATCGTGCCAGCGCGAAGTCCTCGATCGGAGTGCCGAGGATCTCGCTCGGATCGGTGACTACGAGATCGCGGTAGGGGAAGGACACCATCGAGACCCCGGCCGGCACGCTCGGTGAGACCACTCGAAAGTTGCTCACCGCGGGCTCGGCTTCATTCCCCGCGTTATCCGCCGCTTTGACCGTAATAAAGTGGCTCGCCAGACTCAATGGCCGTTCCACGCGGTAGGCGATCTGTCCGGTGCGTTCATCGTAGTAGTCGAAGACGTTTTCGACCTCTGCCCCGTCGAATATCACGCGATTGTCCAGCTCGATGACTATCGATTCGGGATCGACGCCGCTTCCCTCATCGGTGATGAAAGCTACGATCGTCGGCGTACGTGTAGTGATGGTACTACCGTTTTGCGGGTAGGAGATCGATATGGTTGGCGGCGTGGCGTCGATTCCGACCCGCAGGCTCAGGCGCCCCCAGCCGGTGCGATTATTTGGCACCGGCTCCTCAACGGGGACAGCCTGTCTTCTGAAGATGCTGACTATCTGCTCGGGAGTGCGCATCTGGTCCTCCGCCATCAGCAGCGCCGCTGCGCCCGCGACATGTGCCGCCGCTGCTGAGGTTCCCATGAACGGCACGTACCCCTCGTCGTCGAGACTCGTGCTCACCGCGTTGGGGGCGACGAGATCGGGCTTGATCCTGTCCGGGTGTCCGACGACGGGGCCCTGTGAGCTAAAGGGTTCAAGTGCGTCAACAGGCAGCATGGGAACATCCTGTGTGACATCGACGATGCCGCCATTGCCGTTATCCCCATTGCCGTTGTCATTCCCATTATCGGGGTCGGGCAAGGCGATGTCGGTGCCACGCGTGGCTCCGATCGTGTAGGAGCCAGTGGCCTCCGCCGGAATGGACAGGCTCGACTCGGGCACCTGGTGCCGCGTCTCGAGATCTGCGCCTACGGAGAAGAGTTGGAACTGATCCGGGTAGTCCGGGCCACCCATGCGCTCGATCCGCAGAGAGTATGTGCCCGCCTGCGGGATGCGCGCCAGCAGAGTCTCCTGCGGGGGCTGACTGCCGTCCTGAGTGAAACCGGATCGCGCTACGAGGTTCCGATTTGCATCGTAAAGCGCAAGATCGTAGTCACGATCTGTCCTGCGGCCCGCGCTCTCGAACCAACTGAGGTATGCGGTATACCAGCCCGCACTGAGCTCGACTTCGATTGTCTCGTCGCCCGGAGCAAACTCATGGACGTTGTTGCCGGTGCGATCCATCCAGGTTCCCTGCCAGTGCCTGCGGGCGTGGTTACCAGCGGCGGTAATCCAGAATACGCCGCGGTTGCGGGCCCGGTTGACGCTCTGTGACACCGGATGACTCCCGTCGTAAGGGCCGCCGAGCAGCCCCATGACCATACACGCGACGTCAATATCCTGACCAATCACGTAGTCGATGGCACTCTCGATCGCCATCTCCGTGTCCACTGCGATCAACACGAAATTCGCCCCGGGGGCCATGTCCGCCACGACCTCGGCGACCGCGGTGCCGTGATGCGAGGTACCCATACCCCCATCGGCGCGAAATGAGACAACCTGTCCCGGATCGTCGGGATCAATCGGTATCTCGGCCCCGTCGAAGCCCGCGAAGCCCTCATCAATGATAGCGACTGTCACGTCCTCACCGGTTATGCCTGCGGTGTAGAATGACAGGCCCCCGACCAGGATCATGCCCTCACTTAGTGTCGGACCGTACCCCTGCATCGGGATCGCATAGTTCGGCGGGCGAACCTGCACGACTTCGGGCAGACCCGCGATCTCAATCAGACTGTGTGCCGGCACGATAGCCTCGACTCGATCTCCATGCCGAAAACGCACCGAGGCACCGAACTGACCGAGTGATTGCGCCGCCGCAGCCATCGGGTTTCGGAACTGGATCACCACCAGCACCTGGTCGCCCACTGACATGGGACCTATCTGCGGCAATGGTTCCCCCTGCTGCGCTCTGACCGCGACGTCGCGCAGTGGCCCGGCAAGGTAGTCCAGGCCCTCACCCTGGCACGGTGACGCAAGAAATGCGAACGCTATCAGCACGAGGAGAGCACCGCGCACGGGGGTTGTCATATTCCGAAGCCGACTCACTGTTACTCCTCCTTCTGGCCGCAGACTGTGCGGGCCAGCACTGGAGCGCTTGCTGCAAATATCTCCAATAATCGCTGTTTCTCTCCGCCTTACCACTACGCTGCTTCGTCGCTTCCGGCCCGGGACGGTCGGTTCATCAGGGTCCGCAGACGGTTCTCATATGCCTCCACTAGCCGTGTCCATCCAGTCTCGTCCGCGAGGGACCTCCGTGGTTCCCGGGTCTCCTCCTGCAATGCGCCGGTGGTGCGAAAGCTGATGCCGGGGCCCGCGTCACATCCGTCCTTACCCGCCATCGTGCTGCGCTCGATTGCGGTGATAGTCGCCTCGGCGGCGGCCGCAATATCACCATCGCACGCAGACGCTACATGTCCACACAGCCCTCGCAGATCGACCGTCCGTTCATCTCCGCCCCAACCAGCCTGCCCGATGGCCCTGCTCAGCACCGGCACCACAGATTCCATCCGCCCCTCCATCGCCTCGACGAGTCTACCCACTGCATCCGCAACCTCTGTTGCATATCGCGGCCGAAGGGCAACCATCCCCCGCCCGGCTGCTGCCTCTTCCTGCCTGACCAGGCGCCGGGCCAAACCCTTCGTGCAACTGTACCGCGACGGCTCTGAGTGGCCGATGATGCCCTCCCATTCAATCCCTCGACTCGGGCGCCGTCCCGGAGCGGCCACGAGGACATCGACACTCTCGCGCAATTCCCACAGAGCCTCTACACAGGCTCCGTAACATCTGTCAAGGACCAGCAGATCCACCGCCCGCCCAATACCCCTCGTGGCGCCTTCGCCTATCGCACGGAACGTTAGAGCATCCTCGAGTTCAGGAGTGGTTCTCACGTCATGTCCATAAACGATCAGCACATAACGATCCGCCGGTGCGAACTCCCTCGCACTACTCAGGAGACTCGCGATTGCTTCCTCGGGACATGCTGCCTCGCCCACTTCTTCCTCAGTCACCGTTCCCCCAGCGGTGAGCTTCCTACGCGAAAGCACGCCGTCCGCCCCGTCCAATTGCATGCAAAGGGCCCATCCTCCACTGCTCGCCGCATCCATGAGCCGCTGCGCGTACTCGGTCCCCGGGCCCTGCAGGTCGCCCGCAACAGCTACATGTGCGGCGAGCGTCCAGCTCTGCCCGGGGGCGACGCCGGGATCGCGACCCCAGGCTATGCCGGTGAGCGCGATGGCGAGCAGCGCCCCCATCCCGATCCGGTTTCCTCTTGACTTTAGCAGGAGCATGATGCGAGTTTCCCATTCGGCGACCGTCAGTGCTACTGTCCTGCACCGTTACCTTCCGGCGAGCGATGCCGGTAACGACCTATGCCCATCGTGCCTGGCTGGACATCGCTACCCTCGGAACCACGCCCGGCGGAACTGGGCACCGGCGGCGGAGCGAGGGCCGTCGTGAAGGTCCGAATGCTGCTGAACAGCCAACCGCGACCGTGAGCAGTGTCCCTTAGCATGTGATTTCGCGGTTCGGCCTCTCCAGAGCGCCGCGCACCTACTCTCCAGTAGAAGCGCGTGTTCGGAGCGAAGTCGTCTCGGATTGTGTGTGACATCGCTCCGGGGGCGTCCTGACGCAGTGTTGCCTGATACTTCGGTACCCGCATCCCGCTTGGATCGTCCTCAGGGAATACCTGAAGGACGTATTCATTCGCACCCGTAGTGGCGTTCCAGACGAAAGTGATCTCGTGTGTTCGCTGATCGACCGCGCCCTCTTCCGGCGTTTCGAGCACAGGTGGCGTGAAGTAGGTCACGCCATCAGTTGACTCGCTGCCGTCCGCCAGAGCCTCCGACGGATCAACGTCGAACTCAATGTCATCAAGCTCGATGGGCTCCTCCTGTCGGGTTCCGATAGCACCGGTTGCGATCGGGGCACCCGCGGCCGCTCTGCGCATCGGCTCGACGACTCTGCGAACCCTGTGGAAGTACGTGTGTCCCGGCTCGAGAGGCCAGTGATGGTAGAGTATCTCGATGCTGACCTCTTCCTCATCTCCGTCTCCGGTGAGATAGGTGAACTCCTCGTCAACCTCGATATTTGGCTCAAAGGCGGGATGGTCGTCCCACGAATCGTTCGGCAGGCTGTGCTCGATGACCACTCCCACGAGGTTCGACGGGATGAGAGTGAAGTTGCGGTGTCCGTCACCGCGATAGAACAGCCACGCGTAAACCTGCTCGTCTATAGGCACCGCCCGCTGGTCGGGAATATTCACCCGAATCATCGCCTGATCGCCAGGGCTCTCCTGGTAGAGGAATGAGTTGACGCCTCTTGGCGCGTCTGTTGTCGCCGGGCCGCCCGCAAGGTAGACCAGCCCAAACAGCGCGCCGAGGCCGCCGAGAACAGTCAGTGTCTGCTGATGCTGCGCTCGCGCCCTCCTCGCCTGTCGGCGCTCAGGACCGACGTAAAGCCGATGGATCCGATCACCGGGTCGCGCGTTGGCGTCTTCAAGCGGCTCCATCTTTGAGAGCCGGGCCCCGACCTCGGATACTGTGTAGCGGCCGACCTTGACCATAACTATCTCTTCGAGAGTCCGCTGCCATACCGGACGCAGCATCAACATCTCCATACCTTCGTGGACTCCGTGGTCCTGGCCGAGATTGGTCGTCGCAACACCCACGTCGTTCACCGATGTTACATGTCCTCCGGGAATCCAGTTCGTCACTAGCTGGTCGACCGTAGTCTCCGCGAGTTCACGTAGGACCTCATTTGTGACCCGCGAAACGTCCCCCTGCCAGCCTGGGATTCCCCGGGTGCTGACGGAAACGTCCGCGCCGTTGAAAAACTCGCCGGTGGCCACGTCGAGCTCCCTCACCGACAGACTCGCGTTCGCAGCGCCGGTGCGCTCATCGACCTCAAGCTCCGTCAACTCTCCGGTGAGCACGCGATCCGATGCGAGGCGATCACCAAGTCTCACCTGCTGGGAGACGGAGAGGGGCTGTACCAGTTCGAGATGCTGCATCTCGCGCCTCAGATCCGCCCGTGAAGTGACAATATAGTGTCGTGATGCATCCAGCGCGAGGGCCAGAGCATCCGTGATCTTCTGGCTCTCCACCGATTCGAACACATCTTCTGTGTCCTGCACCGCCATCACAGCGACCGTGAGGCTCTCCATCACCGGTTGGGCCTGAGCCTCTGCTACCGCCGGGAAGCTGAGCACCGCGTAGGGTACCGCCATAGTTGCAGCAAGGTAAATCGCGACGTATTTCCACATACGGCTTTCGCGTAGTCGATGCATTATGATGTTACTCCTCCCGGCACGTGATCCACAGACGTGCTCGCACCGATTGATTGCGCGCAAAGTTGCCCGTCATCCGCCCGCGCGACCTGCGCTAACGTCCGAGTGCGACCGTACCGATCGCCTCGGTCTGCTGACCGTCCTGGGTCCTTGCCCTGACAACGACCAGATACATTCCAGCGGGTGCGTTAGTACCCCGCGTGGTCCTGCCCGTCCAGGTTACCCGCTGGTTCCCTGCTGTCTGCAGTGCCCCCTCAACCACCCTGCCGACAACACGGCCCGCTATATTCATCACTGCGACGTCAACCGTCGCATCCGTGGAGAGCGTGTAACTGATCTCCGCGCCGCCACCTGCGGCCTGTGCGCTCGGCGTCGAGACGGCCAGCGCCCCGTCCTCGCCCAGAAGTTTGATCTGCAAACGCCGCACACCTTCACCCGCGGTGAATTCGTAGCCCTGCGATGTGCGCATATAGACCTGCTGGCCGCCCACGGGATCGACGAGCACCGGTCGGGTCTCCCGTGGTACTCCGGTCATGTCCGGCCAGCGGACATTCACCTTCTCCCCCTCAGGTCCCCGCACCTCCAGCGTCCACTCGGTGTCCTCACCCATCGGGCGCACGGCCACGGACTGCGGGCCCTCGGGGCCCTCCACCGCAGCATGAACGCTGCGCCCCATGTCCACCGGTGGAGGCTTGAGCATATCCATTCCCGCGTCGAAGCCGGCCGTGGCGGCGGGCGCGCTGCCAAGCCAGGTCGAGCTGTCACGCATCTGGCCGCTCTCGACGACGAGAGGCATCAACCAGCCGTCCTCGGGTGCGACCACCGCCGGGCGCGTCGCATCCTCACCAACAGCAAGCGTGTCGGTGGTACGGTCGCCGATGATCGTCACGTTCGCGCCCACGCTCAACCAGTAGCCTACGTAGGTCTCCAGCACCGACGAGGTTGTGTAACCGCCCAGCACGTAGGCGAACAGCGGGCTTCGAACCAGGCCGGCCGACATCGCCTGCTGCATATTGTGCTCCGTGCCGTCACGCTCGCGCACGCGGAGTGAAAAGAAGTCGATTGGCTCTCTGAAGAAGGCGCCCACCAGATTCCAGCCGCCGGGACCCGCTGTCAGCCGCACCTCATGGGTGTCGCCCGCCTCAGTCCCCTCGCGCGCCAACTCCTGTGCTTGATCGAACCGCACCCAGTAGCCGCTGCCGAGACGGAACCGATCGGCGGGAGCGGATGGATAGTGGGCATAGCGTGCATTTCCGGCGTCCCACGTGGCCATCCTCAGTTCACCCGGATCTATCCCAAGCAGATCGGCCGGATCAGCAATCGGGTATTCCCAGGGCAGTGATATAAGCTGCAGCCCTGCGGGGAAGCGCCTGATCGCGGTCAGCGTGAAGTTCACCGAGGTGGTCCACTCTCCAGTGGTTACCTCGACCGTGCGCTGTTGCGGCGTTACGCTGAGATCTCTCGGCCGCGGGCGGATCACTACCTCACCGGTCGGCACCTCGTCAAAGTGGTAATTGTACCTCGATCCGTCCGGCGCGCTGGCCGCCTCGTCGTCTGACGTTGTTTCGCCAACCACGGTTTCGCCCACTACCAGTTCAACCGGGATGCCACCTTCCGGTTGACCGGTGACCCCTCTGGTGATTAGGCCCGCCACGCTGCCCGGAGGCTGACTCTCCAGCGCTATTGTGATCGACTCGCTCTTAGGCTCGGCGTCGGCACTCAACGTGACAGTCACCGGTTCTGAGCGTTCGTAGCCCGGCGCCGTCGCGCGGACCGTGTATGTGCCGGGCGGCAGTTCAAAGGCCGCTCGACCATCTTCATCGGTGACCCCCTCGTCCACTCGCAACTCATCGGAGAACACTTCCACGGTCCCGTTCGGCAGCGGTTCACCGACCGTGTCGGTGACGGTGACGATGAGTTCTACCGGGGCCGCCGGAAGTGCAAGGTCCGCTGTCACCGTGTCGCCGCTGACGACTGTGACTACTGTTTCGGCCGTGCCGTAACCGATATTGGCGCCATCAGCCTCGACAATAACCTCGCCGACATCGATGCCACTGAGCACGTAGGTACCGTCGACGTCGGTGGTCGTGCACTTGATCCGCGGCCCGCGCTCGGGCATCAAGTCATCGTTGCCCGGCACCTGCGCGAGTTCGAGATCGTTTTCGTCCTCAAGGTCCTCTGGATCCTCGGGTTCCTCGGGAGGGATAATCTCGTAGGCACAGACCTCGACGGTCGCCAGCGGCTCACCGGTAGCCTCGGAGACTACCCGGCCCCTGATCGCACCCGGCTCCGCCCGGGTGATCGCGAAGTCGATAACCGGATAATCGAGACCGCCGTGGACGTGCCTGCCGTCGGGATGGTCGATCTCGAATCCCGGACGATGCGCCGCGAAGGTGTAATGGCCGGGGGCGAGGCCGCCGACCACGAAGCGCCCGTCCTCCTCGCACTGCACTGCCGCGACCATCTGACCGGCGCGATACACCCGCACGATCGGTGTCGGGTCGGTGATCGGCCTCATTCCGTCACTGATCGATAGCACTCGACCCTGGAACCCGCCGGTGCGCAGCCAGCAAAGTATGTTGTGCATGGTCTTGGCCCGGTAGTTGCCGCAGAGACCGGCGCCGTCCTGACCGCCCCAGTTAGTTCCCACACTGCGGTAATGTCGATGAGTCTGTTCAAACCCCCACGCGAAGTAAACGACTCGATAGCCGGTCGGATCCTGGTAGCGAAGCCCGGCAACACCGTCGTCGTCATACTCGTGTGTCGCTACCGCACCTGAAAGCGGCTCTACAACATCCTCCCAGCGGATGTTATGGGCGCAGTCCTGATTGTAGTGTACGTTACCAATGGTGCGCTGACCGAGCGTGAGGGAGTCTGGTTCATCCCAGTAAACGGTGAACGGATGGTTTACGATGGGATCGTCATTCCCGCTGATCAGTGGCCTGGTGTTGTTTACTGTGCTGCCTCTCGCCCGCTCTCGCACGAAGCTCGCGCGCAGATAGTTGTTGTAGAATACGTTAGATTGTGTGCCGTTGAGAGTGAGCGCCCATCCGATGTCCTGACCGCTGATAAACAGACGCCCGCCGCGGTCAAGGAAGGTGGAAAGGGTCGCCTGAGTGGTGGCGTCCACGAGGGCGCCGGCGCCCATCCACAGGCTGCCCGTCCTCGGAGCCGCCCAGACAATGGCGCGATCTGCAATCAACACCTCGCGGGTGTCAGTGAGATCCGGCACCGAAAGCTGAGTCTCGGTTGTAGGCAGGTAGTAAACGAGATCGGTCATGGTGATCGGACCTCGTGAGATCACCCGCCATACATCGTAGTCCTCACCGAGGTATATCCCATCCCGATATCTACCGAGGTCGCGGAAGGTGTCGAAAGCCACGTTCCCGGTCACGTCCGCGCCGCCCGGATTGGTGGTCCAGTAGCTCTCCACCGGATATTGACTATGATACTCGTGCCGGGCGGCGGGAGCCAGAGCGGAGATGAATCTCTGACCCTCGCAGTAATCGTTCAGGAACAGGACGTTGGTGCGTGGTTCAAAGACCTGTGTGGTGAAACCGTAGATGTCGTCGTAAACCATGGTATTACCGGCGACATCCTGTACATAAATGCTTATGATGTAGTCCCGCGGTGTGGTCGGCGTCTGCCATATGCCGCTGAACACGCCGTCACCGGCGTCTCGGTCACCGTGCTCGGGATCGCCATCGTCAAACAGTTCGAAGATCGCAACGCGCTCAGCGTCGATCTCGCGCATTGCGGTGCCGTCTTCGTTCGTGTAGAAGGTGGTGCCGATCGGTGCAAATAGCTTGCTGTCGGGATCCTTGATCTCCGCCATCACCTGAGCCACGCCGCTGTCGCGATCGAAGACGGGGACTGAGATCATCACCTCAGCGCCCGGCTGTATGAACCTGCGCGGGGCCTCGGTCCAGGGCCACTCCTCATCAGCGGCGCCGGTGCGCGCGTGAACGGTGGGCAGATCGAGCAGTTCCGGCGGCACGGGATCATCGACTTCAAGTCGCCAGATGTCGGGCTGATTGCCCTCGCGCCAGGATGAGAAGAAGATACGAATCGGCTGTCTCGGATCGAGCCCGGGGTTGAAAGCCGGGTAGCGATCGTCGGTAGTCGCGGCGGGATCGAGATTGGTGCGCAGTTGCGCCTCCATGGTCTCCTCACCCGCCGGAGACACGGTCCAGATGTTGAAGTCCCTCGAGGTATCGAGCGGATCTGTGGGACGATCGGAGGCGAAGGCAATGAGCTGACTGTCATGTCGCCACGCCGGATCGGTGTCGTTGGTCGCCGGGTCGCCGGCACCGTCGGTTACCTGCTCAAAGTCCTCGCCCATGCGATTAGTTCTGTAGATACGGCTGCCGACACCTGCTCCGGAGCGAGTGAACATGATCGGCAGCGGGATCGCCGCCGACGGTGCCCATGTCGGCTGGGTGTCGTCGTCGGGCGATTGCGTGATCTGCTCCGGCGGCAAACGTCCGTCCGAGGGGACGATGTAGAGGTCGCGAGTGCCCGCTCTATCGCCGCTGAAAGCTATCCAATTGCCGTCGGGCGACCAGGTAGGCTCGTACTTGTTGCCTGCGCCGCTGGTGATCTGACGAACGGTACCGGTCAGCACTTCGATGGTGTATATCTGCCAGACACCGGTCTGGTTGGAGGAGAAAGCGACAACCCGTCCGCCGGGATCGTAAGCCGGATAGCGTGCGTCGCCATCCATGAAGGTAAGCTGTGTGGCCCGAGTGCCGTCGAGGCGCAGCAGCCACAGATTGAAGTCATCCGCGCGAACATCAGGATCGAAGGTGCCGTCACCGGTCTCATCGACGCCGTCTGAGGAAATCACGATGCGATTGAGTTCACCGTACGGCGCGGCATTGGCGTCGAGTTCATGACTGGCCGTGGCGGTGGGGGTCAGATTGATGTCGGGAATCGGACCCGATCCCCGGGTACGAATCTCCCTCATCCGCTCGAAGAGCCAGTCGGGACGTTCAAGACCGATATACCTGCGCCCCCCCAACGAGAGATCCCCGGAGGTGAAACCGGAACGACTCATAGTGCCGCCCGCGGACGCCGACGTTTGCGGAGCGCTCAGCGTCACAGCGCAGGTGGAAAGCATTATCGCGGCGGACAGCGTTACGACCGAGGTCAGAAGGAAGCGTCCCTTCTGCAACACAATCACTCCCCGGGCCTTTGGCGTTGAATCACTGGTGGCTGCGGTTTCTGCTGCATATACACTTCGATTCCTGCTTCATGATAGTTGATCAGCTTTTTTGCCGGACGGGATGCCCGGCCACCGGGGATAGTCCCCGGCGCCCCAGCCGCCATCTTCGGCGGAATTTCCCATGTGTTTTTCGCGCCGATGGCCTCTATCGCCTGCAGCGAGTCCGCCGGGATATCTATTTCGGAAGCGGATTATAGCACATCGCCGCGCTGCAACGCAAACTATCATCAACGCTGGGAGGACAATTCAGTTCGACCCAATCCCATAAGACAGAATACCCACGTTGCGCGCGACTAAGCAGAGCCGTCCGCCAATTGGACAATATCCGACAGTACCTGTTTCGCTATAGCGCGCGTAAAGGCCTCCGAGCATCCCGTGTCGATTACGTAATCTGCCTGAAAGTCGTCGATCTCAAGCTCATCGTGAAGTCGAAGTCGTCTTTCAGCCTCTTCGGAGCGCAGTCCGTCTCTGTTAATCAGACGCTGAAGTCGCGTTTCGCGCGGTGCGGTGACCAGCACGGTCAGATCAACCAGTGGCAGCGCACCCATCGCCACCAGGTTCGCGGCTTCGACCGCAATGACCTCCGTCTCAGCACGAATTCTGTGTTGACGGATGAAATCGCTCATCCACCTGACCATCGCCGGGTGGACGATCTGCTCCAGACGCTTGCGAGCATCCGCGTCGGCGAATACGACTTCAGCCAACTCACGTCTCTTCAGTCGGCCCTCTGCATCGACAAACTGCTCACCGAATTCCTCGACTACTTCCTCGAGCAGAGGTGCGTCCGCTTGCAGTAACTCGCGCGAGATCGAATCGGCCTCCACAGTCACAGCGCCGTGACGACGGAATTCGTCGAGCACCACCGACTTACCCGCGGCTATCGGGCCGATAAGTCCAATTACGATCATACAAACGCCCTCGCAGCCGGTCGCGCAAAACAGATGCCTCTACGCCCCATCGGTCTTCTTCGCGCCTTCGGCTTCCTCTGCTTCGGCTTCCTCTGCTTCGGCTTCCTCTGCTTCGGCTTCCTCTGCTTCGGCTTCCTCTGCTT
>PXBW01000101.1 GCA_003566775.1 candidate division WS1 bacterium | reverse complement strand
CGGCGCGCGAGACGGCCGGAGCACGGGGCATCTGGTCGGACCTCTATCAGAAGATCGGCGAGATATTCTCCACCGCGCGCGAGCGACGTTTTCCGCTGGTGCGGGCACAGATGCTGGCAAAGGCGCTGCTGGCTGTGCGAGAGATGGAGCAGAAAGCGCAGGATGAGGATCCGGACGCTGAAGACCTGCATCAGCAGGAGCTTAATCGCAATCTCGACCGCATCGCCAATCTCGCGGAGGTCGAGGCCACCTTCGTGGCGGTTGAGTATCTACGGGTGCGGCGAGCGAAGAAGACCTGAAACAAGAGCGGCTCGCCAGAGAAGGTCAACACCGACTGCTTGAGGCCCCGGAGGCCTCATCAAGTGTCGGTGTACTCCTGTACTGCGCAGTCTGAGCGTGGGAAGCTGAGCCGAACCCGGTCTCTCCCCATCAGTTCAGCGCATACAGGCGACGCGGTCGCTGCCATCCAATGAGAAGTGGTTGCGCACGCAGTTGCAGCAGATCCCCTTGCGGGCACACGGCTCATAGGTGCAGACGCAGAACTCGAGGTTGCGCTTTACGTTAGTCTCGCAACTTGTCGCCGCCTCGCTGGCCAGCCCCATTGTGGCCGGATCACGCTCGATGCCCCTCATGCAGGCGGACTTACTATCTCGCGCCGCGTGGGACTGCAGGCACTCACAGCAGATGCCCCGGTTATCACAGTCTTCCGAGGTACAGGGGCACATCTCGAGGTTGATCTCGTAGTTCACACACTGCTCCGGCATCGTTGCCATCTTCGATTCCCTCACCTGTTCACGATCATCGAGCACTTGCCAGGCAGCGACCGTTTCTTCGCACCGGGCTTATGGACCTTCCCCCGGCAATCGCGTGTAACAGCCTGAGGTTTATCCTGCGCGCCGGTGGGGTAACATGTATATGCCACTACCGCTACGGGCATGGAGTGAGGCCTATGATTGCCCTGTAGCTCCGAGAAACGACGCATCGTATCGATTTCCGACTCGGAGGTGGCGTTAGCGACGTGAGGAAGCTCCCTGAAGGAGAGCCCGTCCGATGTCCGCGTCGGACGGGCTCATATCTGTACCGGGCGCTTTCCATCTCAACTGCCTGCAGGCAGAGCACAGACAGCGAGCGTCCAGTGTTCCTCCTGCGATCCGTTCAGTTCTCAATCCCTTTGCGACAGCCGACGCCGCGCTCGTAGTAATGCTTCACCTCGCGCATCTCCGTCACCAGATCCGCTGCTTCGAGAACACGGTGGTCGGCGCAGCGTCCGGTTATCACCAGTTCGAGATCTTCCGGCTTGTCTTCGACCATCTTCAGCAGTTCCTCGACCGGGAAGAGTCCGTAGTGTGTTGCGATGTTTGCCTCGTCCAGGACCACAATGTCCCATTCCCGGGAGACAAGCTGCTCGTGCGCCTCTCTAAGTCCGGTCCGCGCGGCATCGATATCCTCAGGTTGCGGCTCGCGGTCGATGAAACAGGCGCGACCGTAGCGCCTGATCTCGACCTCCGGAAAACGCTTCAGCGCGCGCAACTCGGAGTATTCCATGCCCTTCACGAACTGTGCAATGAAGGTGTGGAGCCCCGCGCCCGCGGCCCTCAACGCCAGCCCGAGCGCAGCCGTAGTCTTGCCCTTGCCATCACCGGTGTACACCTGTACGTATCCGCGGTCCCACTCTTTGATCATGGTATTCGCTCCAGAACGGCATCAACCGGAATTATCGTGAAGAAGGACTCACGCGTACTCGTCGCTGATCTCGCGCACGATCTGTACCCACTCGCGCGGGCGAGACGGCTCGCCTTCGAGGGTCTGCACGTCTTTCAGCGTAATGTCCACGTGACAGCCCTGCGCCGCCTCCATGGCCTCGCGAACGATCCGCTGAATCTTCTCGCGGTCGAAGCCGCAGCAAATCACGTCCGCCGGGTTGGGTCGCCACGAGAACACATAGTCCGTCCCGATCTGCTCCGCGGACTTCGCCACATCGGCCCTCGGCACCACGGCGATGCGGCGCAGGTTCGGAAGCTGCCGCAGCATGTCGATCTTGCCGGTGAGATCCTCACAGCAACCGTAAGCGACAAGGCCGAAATGCTTGAGGAAATCCATCTGGTACTGGAACATGAACTCATCGTGCATTGCAGGCGAGATCTGCGCGAACTCCTGTGCGGCGCAAAACATCCAGAGGTCTTCTCGCTTCACCGGCGCGGAGTTGGGCGCCGGATCTTCCAGTTCGCGGCAGTAGGGCTGCGCCTGGTTGATGTGCCCGGTGAGCGAGAGATCACCCGCCTCTTCCGCCTCCTCATGCACGCGGAGAATACCGTCTCGCATGTGCCCGAGGAGGCGGTGTAGCCACTTCGGATTGTCGGTCATATCCCACATGATCTGTTCGAGGCCGCGGATATAGGCTATGTCGGTGGAGATATCCCCTGAGAAGCCCCAGTACCCGGGGTTGCGATCTACGTTGACGGTCAGTATATCATCCACCGCCTCTGTGAGTCGTTCAACGTTCCGCGCGGTGGCATCCTCATCTATCTCGTGATGTGGCTCCGCCAGCCTCTCGATGTCCTCGAGCTTCTTTACCGGTGGATCGTAGAGCCAGGCGCCGCCCGGCTCGGCGGGCCGTATGCGATTGTAGGGGACACCCCACCTTCCATGCTCGGGCAGCACCACGGTGGCTTCTTGCGTGATCCAGGGTTCAATTACGTAATCGTCTCCGACCTGATCCTGCACTATGTGCTGGCGCAGGAAGGTCTCGTGACCCCGCCAGAACGGATCCTCGCACTGAAGCTCGGACTGCGGATGCTCCTGCCAGGCGGCGAACCAGCGCACGTAGATGAGCGGGCGGGTGCGTTCGAGCGAGTTCTTCATGCGCCACAGTTCGCGCCGCTCGTCCATGATCGGCTGTGCGGCGATCTCCGCATACTTCTCCGCGAGCCCGCGGATAATCTCAAGGTCGCGTTGCTCCTGTGTCATACCGGCCTCCGGTCCGAGCGAATATTGTAGGTGAATCACTGCTGCGGTTCGGTCTAATGTAAGCGGGATCTTCGCAGGATACCATGCGGACAGGCGCGTCAGTCGATTGCATCGAGTACCGTTTGCCTGAACTCGGATCCGGCGAAAAGAGCAATTACCTGCCGAGACTGGGAATAACGCTCACCTCGACGCTCATCCAGAAGTGACAGGAGTTTCTCCCCCGCATGGCGACGATCCTCGTGAAGCTCCCCGATGTGTTCGGAGAGACGATCACGCATCACGTCGAGATCGTGTGCGAGCCCCAGCAACTCCTGCGCGTCGGATACAAGCTTCCAGGGAGCCCTGAGGCCGGGCAGGATGGGTCGGAACGGCTCCATGCCGTATCGCAGGCGCTTGATGGCGATGCGCAGGCGGTGCAGGGGAGCGGGTTCCTCGGAGTCCAGCGCTGGTCCGAGTCGGTCCTCGACCCGTCGCATCGCACGCCGGATCGCGTCGTAAGCGAAGTGTTCGAGATCGAGTCGGTTGGCCTTGCGCCTGCGCCGCCGTGTCCGGCGAGCGATCTCTTCGAGCCCATCGAAGAGGCCCTCGGATTCAAGGTGCGACCACAGTGTAAGCAGGCGTTCGAAAGCAGCCTCGCGTTCGGTCTGCCATGCCGCAGTGGCGATCTCCAGCAGCCCACCATCGTCCTCCATCTCCCGCCCAAGCTCGGCGGCGTCGAGACAAAGCACGTCCGGTTCGCGCACCTCGCCGAGGCTGTCATTCAGCAGCTCAACGAGCTGCATGGCGACCTGGCGGCGCCTGGTGGGCAACAGCTTACGAAACAGGCGCAGCGTCTCCCGTAGCCGCTTGATGGAGACACGCAGGTCATGGATCCCCTCGACCTCGCCAAGCAGAGCGGCGGGAGCGTGCTCCCGGACATTAGCGATCTGCGCGTCAAGGATGCGTCCGGCGGCCTTACCCGCCCGCATCCCCGCCTTGATCTTCGCCCGGTGAACAGGCTTCCCCATCCCGGTAGGCCTCCCTCGGCGTCAGCAGGTCACGTGCAGTATCAGCGCTTTACGCCCCTGCATCGAGTTCCACCGCTCGACCGCCTCCGGGGTCGGCAGCATCTCCCAGCGTACGCCGCGCTGCTCGAGCAGGTCTCTTCCTTCATCAGCCAGACGGAGCATCGAATCGAAGCCCGCGCCGACTATCAGCAACTCAGCACCTCTCTTCAGTGCCTTCTTCAACTCACGGGGACCGAGAATGTGCGATGTCTCATAGTCCTTGCGAGCCCACTTCTTCTTGCGCTCCTTGACCTTCCCGTTGGCGCGCAGGTGAATGTCGTGATCGAGCCGCTCTCCATCGATGGTGACGCTCCCGAATGCCACCTCATCGATGCGCGGATAATCAACATTCCCAGGCTCTGCCGCGGCTGCGGTCAGCAGGGATGCCTCCGGTGCCGATGCCTGATCTCTCTCACCGTCCCGCACTGCGGTCTCCCGCATCTCATACACCGGGAGGTCGCTGTTGGCAGCCTCGACCAGCGCAGCGGCTCCGAGCGCGACCGCATCATCGCCAAGCTGCGACACAGCGATCTGGAGCGTGTCTCGCGAGCCCTTCATGTGCGATGCTCGCACATGTTCCTCGATCATGGGCATCATGAACTCCTCGCACGCTTCGATGACGCCCCCACCCATAACGATCATGTCCGGATTGACCATGTGTCGAATAGTCAGGATCCCCTGAGCGAGGAGATATGCCGTGCGAGTCATCACCTCAATCACAAGTTCGTCTCCCGCTCTGAATGCATCGCGCAGAGGGCCGCTTTTTATGCGTCCGTTATCGGCAAGCTCGAGAATGATGGTTTCGCGCCCCTCTGCGACTCCATCGCGGATCGCCCTCTCCATCGCGGTGCGGCTGGCCAGGGCCTCGAAGCATCCCCGGTTCCCGCAGCCGCACTCGGGCCCGTCCACCATCAGCACCATGTGTCCGATCTCACCGGCGAGGTCCTCAGGTCCTGTGCGCAACCGACCATCGATGACCACGCCCCCACCGATGCCTGTGCCGACGAACATCCCCACCACCGTGTCGGCGCCCTTGCCCGCCCCCAGCCAGCACTCGGCGAGTGTACCAAGATTTACGTCATTGCCTATCTCCACCGGCACCGGGTAACGCTCGCGGAGGGTGTCTATCAGCCGATGGTCATCGATCTCGATGTTTGGTACCGTGCCGAGGTAGCCGGTCTCGCTGTCCACCGATCCGGGCATCGCGATGCCGATACCCTCAATCCTGTCCACCGTCAGTTCCGACGCGCTCAGGACCCCATCGATTGCACGCCCGATCTGATCGGCCATCGGCGTACCATCATGTGCGGTGGCGACCTTTTCCTCTCCGACGATCTCTCCGCTCGCGGTAACCAGCAGGGCGAAGATCTTCGTGCCGCCCACATCGACTCCAACGAAGCGCCCCTCGTTCGTCATCATGCTGGGTCCTCCTCGACTATAGTTGTCCCGCCATGCAGGTGTCCGTCCGACGGTGCGCGAAGTACACCGCATGTTTAACCCGGGACCCGATCCGCTGATTCTCGCAGGCCTGAGAGTGCCTTTTCGTGATGCGACCTCCGTGCGAAGCGCCTTCGCCTGGGCCGTGGCGGAGCACGACGCTCAAGTGCGGAAGGATGGGGCGCGGCTGATCGATCACGTCGTCTCCGTTGCGCGCAACGTGCAGCGCTTCGCGCACGAAACCGATCTGCCCGACCTGCTCATCGCCGCCCTGTTGCATGACCTTGTCGAGAACACGCGCGTGCCACTGAGCGAGGTCGAGGCGCGTTTCGGCGCACAGGTTGCAACACTTATCGACGCAGTCACCAATCGCGAAGACGAGTCCGCCCGCGATTCCGCCTTTCGGGCCCGCGATGTCGGGCGAGACGCCCTCCTGCTGCGCCTCTGTGATCGCCTCGACGGTATTCGCCGCAGCCCCGGACGGCCGACGGGCAAAGCCCGGAAGTTCCTCCGGATCAGCCGCGAGGTGCACCTGCCGCTGGCCGAGGAGCACTTCCCCGAGATTGCCGATGAGATGCGCGCGACCCTTGAAGACGCGGAAGCCTCCCTCGATTGACCTCAGGCGTCGTCAAGGAACGAACTGAGCAGATCGCGCAGCGAGTCGGCGACCGACTTGCGTTCCTCCTGTGCTGCAGGCGGCTCAGGGATGATCGGGGCCACGAAGTCGCTCATCTGCTGCACCTCCACCATCTCCGCGACGGTCTCGTGTACCTCCTCTTCGCAGTCGTCGAACACATCGCGTATCGACTGCTCGGCATCGATGATCGTGAACTCATGCTCCTTGGCCATTTGCTCGAGCTGCGCTATCAATGCACTCTGATGTCGCATGAAGGCATCGTAGAACGTGTCCTCATGCAGATAGTCCATCCCTGACTCCCAGTAGTCGAAGCCACCGCTCGCCAGCACACGTGGCACCAGCCTATCGATTGATATCCTCAGGTAGAGTACAATGTCGGGCCTCGGTGCGAACTGATACAGCCGTGCCACCCAGTCGGGCTCCATGCCGCGCACGATGGCTCGCGCCATTAGCGAGTACACGTAGCGATCGGTGAGCACCACGTAGCCCGCGCGCATCGCGGGGATAAGCTCCATCTCCAGACGATCCGCGAAGTCAGTCGCGTAGTAGAGAGCCTGAGTGCGGCGCCCCATCGTATGCCCACTCTTGGCTTTCTGAATGTGATTGCCCGCGAGCCAGCCGCGGCTAAGTCCGGTATCGTACACAGCCAGCCCCGAACTCTCCAGCCAGTTGCGAATCAGGCGCTGCTGGGTGCTGCGGCCGACGCCGTCGGTTCCCTCCAGCACGATCAGCTTACCGGGCAGATCGTCGTCGGACAGACCGGGTATGCGAACAGGTCCCATGCGCGGGTCCATCTGCTGCTGTCTCCTCTCAGTCACGTGCGTTTCGTCGGTAGGTGAAGGTGTCATCCGGGCGGCGCAAAAGGTCTTCCAGATACGGCTCCACAATCCTGCGCACCTCAGCCTGCTGCTCGGCGATCGGGAGAGTCCCATCGATCACCTGCAGATCGAACTCCTCCACCATATCCTCGTACTGCTCGAGAATCCGGCCCTGGAAAATCTCAAAGCTCTCGTAAGGGTCCTCCGACAGACCGAGGTCCATCCCCGCCTCGTACCACTTCAGCTCCGGTCGGCCGGTGAGGATTCGGTCAAGGGCGGTGTCCAGCGGAACACGGAAGTAGAACCCGACCGTAGGCTCAAATGCGAACCGGTAGATGTCGCGCACCCAGTCAGGATCCACCCCGCGAGCGACGTCACGGGCAAAAGCCGTGTAGGTGTACCGATCGGCAAGTACCGCCGCTCCGGCCTTCAACGGAGGGACGATGTTCCGCTCCGTTCGGTCGGCGAAGTCCGTGGCGTGTATAAGGCTGAAGGTCAGCGGCGTTAGCAGGTGCTTGTCCTTACCGCGCCGGGTGGTGCGCCTGACCAGCGGTGAAGAGTTCCATTCCGAGAAAAACGTGCTGTAGCCCTGGGAAAGCAGCCATTTGTGCAGCAACTCGATCTGCGTGCTCTTGCCCGAGCCGTCGACTCCCTCGACGATGAAGAGCTTCCCCGGATAGTCTTCGGCGGATCTTAGCATCTTATACCCCTCCAGATGGAAGGCATTGTTCATTCTGAGCAGTGCGTTGTGCGAACCCGTGCTGTCGCATGAACTGACTGCCCGCCCGCGACGTCTCTTCCGAGCGCACAGATACCGGCAGTCTGCGGGCAGGATACGTCTCTGCAGGAGAAGAATACGCCGTCGGGCCCAATAATCCTTTGTGCGACGGTATCTTTTCCCGCCGGAGGGCAGATCATGAATAGGGAAAGCGCGACCGAGATGGTGGCTGCATTCGACATCGGCAGCGACACGGTTCGAGGTCTCCTCGCCGCGCTGGAGTCTGACGGCACCCTGCGAGTGATCGCGCGGGCCGCGAGCATGACCGCGCTGGGACAGGGACTCTCGGAGGGATCGGATCTGTGTAATAGCGCGATTGATGCCACGGTTCGCTTTGTCAGCGATATTCTCGAGGAATGGTCAAATCCCTCCGGGAGGCCCTCGCAGGTCTTCGCGGTGGCAACGGCCGCAGTCCGTGACGCTGCGGACGAGGACGCGGATCGCCTCTTTTCCCGTCTGTCTGCCGAGTGCGGTGTGTCGGCGCGAATCGTCCATGGCCGCGAGGAGGCAAGGCTCGCCTGGCTTGGGGCAATCTCCTCGCTTGACGAACCGGTTGGGAATGACCCGGTCGTAGTGGATATCGGCGGGCGCAGCAGCGAGTTCGTGACCCTG
>PXBW01000041.1 GCA_003566775.1 candidate division WS1 bacterium | reverse complement strand
CGAGCGTTTTTTTCTGATCCATGAAGAATCCGAATTCTGCCTGCGGGCCCGGCAGGCCGGTTATCGCTGCGGCGTCGTGGGCCGCCCGCTGGTCTGGCACAAGGGTTCGAGTTCGTTCCGGCGTGAGCCGCGGCCGCTGCAGCTCTACTTTGACGCGCGGAATCTGTACCTAATTCTCAAAGAGCATCCGCGATCCACCCGGCGGGGCCGAGCGCGGTGGCTGATTTGGAAGGATTATGCACGGCACGTCTATTTCATGTACTGTTGGCAGCGCGAGACGGGCAGCCGGGCGGGTGCGGATGCGGTCTTGGAAGGTGTCTGCGATGCGCTTTCCGGGCGCTGGGGAGCGTATCCCCGGAGGAAGACACGCTGGTTGCTCCCGGTGCTGCGGGGCCTGTTCGAGTGGCGCCGGCGCCGGCGGCGGCGGCGGGGCGGGGAAAGACCGCCTGGCTGAGGAGCCCTCGCAAGTTGCAGATTTCCCAGAGGTGAGAGAAAGTCGTGGAACGTGGAAAGGCGATGTAACTTTCCACATCATGCAGGCGCGGGATCGCCTGCGCCCGCCCGCTTGCCGGGTAGCGGCAACACGGGTCGATTCGCAAGATGGGAGTTGGGAAGGTCGAATGTTGAACGCCGATGTCCCCTGACGCCTTGAACGCCAAATGTCGCCAACCAAATGCTGAACGAATGAGCTATTCGAAGCCCCTTGCCAGGGCGAAAGCGTATGTCAAACGAATCCTCCGGCGGAATCATTCGCGTGAGGTAGGACGGATTGGCATTTCGTCCATCGCGAAAGCAATGGAAATCGTAACAACGCGGCTACAACTGACGCGAGTTTATTGAGTCATGGCGATGAGGATCCCCTTTAACAAGCCGTTCGTAGCCGGCAAGGAGTTGTACTACATCGCTCAGGCGGTGACGTACGGCAACCTGGGCGGCGACGGGCATTTCACCCGGCAGTGCTCGCAGTTGTTGGAGGAGCGTTTCGGCATCCAACGGGTGCTGCTGACGCCCTCATGCACTTCGGCGCTGGAGATGGCCGCCGTGCTGTGCGATCTGGCGCCGGGGGACGAGGTGATCCTGCCGTCATTCACGTTCGTCTCCGCGGCCAATGCCGTGGTGCGATTGGGTGCCCAGCCGGTATTCGTCGACATCCGATCCGATACGTTGAACATCGACGACTCGCTGATCGAAGCGGCGATCACGCCGCGGACCAAGGCGATCTGGCCCGTGCACTATGCGGGCGTCGCCTGCGAGATGGATCGGATCATGGGGATTGCCGACAAGCACGGTCTGCGGGTGGTCGAGGACGCGGCGCAGGGCGTGAACGCCTTTTACGACGGTCGCGCGCTGGGCTCGATCGGCCATTTGGGGTGCTACAGTTTCCACGAGACCAAGAACTACATCTGCGGCGAGGGCGGGGCGTTGTGCGTCAACGACCCCGACCTGGTGGGCCGCGCGGAAATCATTCGCGACAAGGGGACCGACCGGCAGCAGTTTTTCCGCGGCGAAGTGGACAAGTACACGTGGGTCGACGTCGGATCGTCCTACGTGCCCAGCGAGATCTGCAGCGCCTTCCTGTACGGCCAGCTCGAGATGCTCGATCCGATCGCAGTGCGGCGCCAGGAGATTTACCAGGCGTATCGGCACCGGTTCAAGCGGCTGGAGGCCGAGGGGTTGCTGCAGCTGCCCTTCAGGCCCGAGGACTGCACCAGCAACTACCACATGTTCTACCTCCTGGTGCCGGACGTGGCGACGCGCGACGGGCTGTTGGACCATCTGCGTTCGCGCGGTATCCACGCCGTATTCCACTACGTGCCGTTGCACAGTTCGCCAATGGGGGTGAAGTCCGGCTATCATGAGGGCGACCTGCCGGTGACCGAGAGCGTCAGCGGGCGGCTGCTGCGGCTGCCGTTCTACTATGAGATCACCGAAGAAGAGCAGCAGGCGGTGGTCGAGGCGGTGGGTGAGTTTCTGAGGAATGCCCGCCAGCGAGAAGGGCGGGGCCGCAAACAGCACACTCCGCAAGCGGAGAATCGGCAGGTCGTAGGTAGTGTGCAGGGCTGAGCTATGAATGTCTAAGTGCAGCGTGTCGATTTACTGCGCGGATTCAGGAATACAAACTATCGACTCCTATGGAGCGACTCGCCATTCACACTGATGGATCGGAATAAAGCGAATACAACAATGTCACTCCATTTCGCGGTTGCGGGTGCGCAACGCTGCGGGACCACATCGTTGTGTTATCTTCTGGATGCACACCCTGACCTCCGTGTGCTTAGGCCATTGCGACCAGAACCGAAGATATTCTTGAATCATCTTGATCCGATCGCATACCTGGAGACCGTCGTTCGTCGGCAGCAAGGAGAAGTCGATGAGTTGCTTGGTGAAAAGGCGACGAGCTATTTAGAACATGGATACGTCGCCCGGCGCATGAGGCAGTGTTGCCCTGGGATCCACGTGGTATTTGTTCTCAGGCACCCGGTGGAGCGTGCCATATCCAATTATTACTTTTCGAAGAGCCACGGTTTGGAGTCTCTGTCGCTCGAGCAAGCAATTCACGGCGAGCAAGAGCGTGTCGACAGTATGCATTTTCCGAATATATCGGTACACCCTTTCGCTTATGTTCGGCGTGGCCGGTATATTGACGATTTGGAACCGTACTTGCAGGAATTTCCGCCGGAACAGATTGCGGTCGTGCTTTTCGAACGTTTGCGTGACGCGCCTCTCACCACTTGCCAGGCCTTATATCGTTTCCTCGGCGTAAACGACAAGCTGGTCCCGCATGGCTTGCATTCTGTGTATAACCGCACCGACATGGCTATGGAGCCGGTAAGTGACTCGATGATCAACTACCTCATGGATGCGTACGCAGAACCGAATCGCAAGCTTGAAGAGCGGTTACGTATCGATCTAAGCGAATGGAATCGACCGAGCCGAATGCTTATGGAGCTGATGAAGTGAACACGCCAAGTGAAGGTGCAGGGGTAGGCGTATCCGTCGTTATCCCGTGTTTTCGAAGTGCTGAATGGCTCGAAACACTGGTTAGTAGGATTGTAAGTGCATTGCGCACTGACCCGCAGATGTTTGAAGTATTGCTCATAAATGACGGCTCTCCAGATCGTACCTGGGATGTGATTTCCGAGATCTCCGAGCGATACCCGTGCGCGCGCGGATTCGATTTGTTGAATAATACTGGCCAGTACCGAGCGATCATCTGCGGTCTTGAGCACGCTCGGGGACAACTGATTGTCACCATGGATGATGACTTGCAGCATCCGCCGGAAGAGATCCCTCGACTGATCAACGCAATCCGCGCACGGCCGAATGTTGACTGCATCATCGGCGCGTATCGCAAGAAGCGCCACAGTTTGCTTCGGAACGTCGGTAGCGGTGTGATGGCGAGACTGAATGAAACACTGTATGGAAAACCTCGCGAGCTCCGGCTGACGAGTTTTCGAGTCATGCGGCGGCGTGTCGCCGAGGCGATGTGCGCGCACGGCACTGCCCAACCGATTATCAGTCCTCTTTTGCTGCGGAGCACGCGGCGGATCATCAATATACCGGTCGAGCATCACCCGCGCTCCAAAGGACGTAGCGGTTATAGCCTGAGACGGCTCGTTCGCATTACCCTCGATAACCTCATTAGCGCATCGACGCTCCCGCTGAAGGGGGTCAGCTTGGTCGGGCTTTGCTCCGCCACCGGTAGCCTGCTGCTGGGCTGCTACTATCTTGTGAGATATTTGACCGGCGGAATCGCCGCGCCGGGGTTCGCAACCCAGGTTCTATTGATCACGTTCTTTGGCGGCATGACGCTACTTTCCATCGGGATTCTCGGGGAATACGTAATTCGTATCATTCACGAGGTGGCTCGGCCTCCCAGGTATTACATCCGGCAAACCACGGGCATGGCTCCCCACGATGCGGCGCGCAGGGACTGTAGCCACGTTCCTTTGGTGCAGAACACGGAGGGCGGTGCCCGAGATGACACTACCGCGCTGCTTTGACCGAGCCCGGGTTGCTCACTGTCGAAGGGCGATGGTGACGCGTATTCGGAGGCCCCTGGAGGTGGATGTGGACGACGTGGGGCTATGAAACGCGTTTCAGCCCACCTGTTGGTCCGTGTCGTCGTCAGCTTGGTATTCGTCGGATGGCTGCTTGCGCGCATCGAGTTGCGGCAGATGGTTGAGACGTTGGAGCAGTCGCACTGGCGGCTGTTTGTGTTGGCTACAGTGGTTCTCGGTGGGCGGGTGTTCCTCGCGGGTTGGCGTTGGCAGGCCATCTTGGCCGTGCAGCACACGCACCGTTCGGTACTTCAGTTGACGTATTGGTACTTCGTGGGCTCGTTTTTCAACATGTTCCTGCCAACGGCGCTGGGCGGCGACGTGGTGCGGATGTGCCAGGCGGGCAAGAGTACCGGCAAGGGGACCGAGGCGGTCGTGTCGGTGATGATGGAGCGCATGGTCGGAGCGGGCGGGATTGTCGTGTTGGCCTTGGCGGCGGTGGCTGCAAGTCGTGACGTGTTTCCGCCCGGCACGGCCGCAGCTGTCTTTGCCACCGCTGCCTGTCTACTTGCGATCGTGGTTTTGGTCTTTCATCCCCGAGCCTCTCGGTCGGCGGTGACGGTCCTTCGATGGCTGCGATTGGACGCATTGGGCAAACAGATCCACAACGGGCACGAACTGGTGTGCCACCTCGCCGGTCATCACCGTGCTCTGACTTATGCGCTCTTCCTCACTATGCTGTTCCACCTGGTGGGAGTCTACTGCAGTTACCTGACCGGTCTCTCTCTCGGGATTCCGGTGGGGTTCAGCTATTATTGTGTCGCGGTCCCGATCGTTTGGGCGCTGACCATGCTGCCCGTGTCTATCAATGGGATAGGGCTGCGCGAGGGAGGCTTCGTGCTCCTGTTTACGGCCGCGGGAGTCACACCAGCGGATGCCATGCTGTTGTCGTTTCTCACTTTTGCGCAGCTGGCCGCGCTCGGGATTCTTGGCGGTATCCTGTATTTGGTCTACCCCTTCATCTGCCGCGACGTTGTTGGGGTTTAGAGCAATCTGTTTCGAGCGCGGATTTGCGGTGAGCCAGTGGATGCTACGGTTGGCATGAAGGTCAGGTGACGTCGTGACGCCAGGAAAGCGAGCTACACCAGATCATTGCCGATTGGCTGGGATTTTTTCGTCCGTGTCACGAGCCCTGACGCTTGATGAGCATGGCGTGTGGCGCGCGGCCTCGGTCGGTCCCCTGTCATACCCCGTGGACGGTAATGCGCGATGCTTTGGACTCGAGGACGCGTCGTTTTGGTTTCGGCACCGCAACGACTGCATTTTGGCGGCGATCCGCCGGTTCCCGCCGGTGGGCCCGATCTTGGACGTTGGGGGCGGTAACGGATACGTGTCTCGCCGGATCATTGATGAAGGTTTCGACGCGATCTTGCTGGAGCCCGGCCCCACGGGTGCGATTAATGCGAAGACGAAGCGGCGTCTTCCGGAAGTGATCTGCGCGAAGCTCGAGGACGTGCCTTTCCCAGCCGGGGTCCTTTCCGCGGTGGGAATGTTCGACGTCCTGGAACACATCGAGGACCACGAGGCCATGGTTCACCAGTTGCAGCGCCTGCTGACGCCTGGGGGCCTGTTGTATCTGACCGTACCCGCTCATCAGTGGCTGTGGTCGCTCAGCGACGTCACCGCACAGCATTTCCGGCGTTTCAGCCGGCGCGTGTTACGCGAGCTGTTTGAACCGGATTTCGAGATCGCCTATCTCAGCAGTTTTTTCGGCCCGCTGGTGCTGCCGATACTCCTGCTGCGGAGTTTCCCCTACGTGGTCGGCGTCGCTCGCCGCCGCAACCCGCTATCCCCAAGCTCAGAACACGGCACGGGTGGCGGATTCAGCCCGCAGCTTCTGGCCCGCTGGCTGCGGTCGGAAGTGCCCCGCATCGCGTCGGGTAGGCCGATCCGGATGGGGGCCAGTTGGTTGCTCGTCGCGCGCAAGCGGACTGGCCGCAGGGATCCCGAACCCGGCACGCTCGGCTTGCAATGATCGGGTTCAGTCAAGCGACGGCGCCCGGGACGCCGCTACCCAATGATTATGGAGCTGTTAATGGAAAGCTTCGACCGTAATGATCGAACCGGCACCGCTTCGGCGTCATGTTCGCAGGAACCGCTTCCTCAACGTAGTGTCGCCCCGGAGTTATCAAGAAACAGGTTGCACTTTCGTTCAACCGGTGTGGTCGCCGTGGTGGCGTTTCTTGTCTTGCTGATTACCGCACCGCCGCTGGAGTTCTACCTGGAGAGTGCTGATCACGGGTTTCAGTTGGGTGTCGGAAACCAGGTTCTTTTCGGATGGACACCGGGGATCGACAACTTTCAGTCTTACGGTCCGCTGGTGCCTTACACTTCCGCTTTGGGGATCCGGCTGTCGGGTTCGCTGATCGGGGAGACGTTGTTGTGTGCCTTCGGGTACAGCGTGGCTCTTGCGCTGGTGTTTTCGATTGTGTCCCAAGCGGCGAATCGGATCGCAGGAGCTTCAGCGGCTGTCGCGGCTTTTCTGTTGCTGGCACGCTTTTTCAAGTGGTACATCTGGTGCATTCCCCTTCTGGCGATCTTCTTCGCGTACCAGTATGTGTATGCTTCGGAGGATCGCAGCCGTCATCGCTGGCTGTCCGGATGCGGGTTGGTCTTGGGCATTGGCTGGCTCTATCGATTCGACGTCGCCACGGGCAGCCTGGCCGCGGTGGCTGTGATCATTGCGGTGACCGGCTACCGCCAGGGTGAATGGTCGATGCGATGGTATGCGGGACAGGTGGTCCGGCTTGCGATTTGTTTTGCGGTTCCCTTGACTCTGTGGATGGCCTACGTGGCGTGGTATTTCGGACCCACGGCTCCGTTCGATTACCTGCGGAACACGGTCTTGGCTGCCCAGGGTGTGGTGACAGGCATGGCGCAGCCGCTCGAAGGGCACGCGATTCCGGCGACCTATCTTTTCGTCATCGGAACTTACCTTCTGGCGTTGGCGATCGGGCTTCGAAGGCAGACAAGCGGGGACGCGGGGCCGGCCCGGCTGATGCTACTCGTCCCTGCCGTGATCGGGCTGAGCTGCATTCACCAGGCGCTGCACCGGCGCGGGCTGCATCATCTCCTGCAGGTGGCGCCTCCGACGATTATTGCGGCGCACCTGCTTGCCGTCCGCTTCGTTGCCACGGCGGCCGCGGCGCACCACTGGAAGAAGCGACTTTTCTGGAGCGGAGTTGCCGCGCTGTATATTTTGGCCGCGGCGCAAGCGGCTTGGATCGGGATGCGAGTCGGGGCGTGCGACATGACGGGCGCCGCTATGCCGCTGAATCAGAAGTTCGCCGAACTTCATGACCCGCTGAACGCCGGTTGGGACCGCCCGGCGATTCAGGCGATCCGTAGAGTGCGGAGGGAAGTGCCGTCGGATCGACCAATCTTGGTATTTCCTGTCGGTCCCCAGCTTTACTTTTTCACCGAACGCCGCTTTAGTGGTCGCCGAAATGCTTATTATCCCCAGGTGGCTTGCCACGCGACTGGAGGTCGAGAGAATCTTGCCGAGATTCGGCGCGATATGCCGTCCGCGGTGATCTTGACGTGGGACGTCTGGGGAGAGCTTCAATGTGTCGAGCCGGACGAGATACCCGCCGACTTCCCGCATCGCGATGTAGCGCGCCTGATCCGCGAGAAGTTTCGGCGGGTCGCCTATGAAAACGAGGGACTCGTGGTCCTTCTCCCCTGAACGGCCGCTCGATCGATATCCGCATCAAAGGAATCACGGGCAAGAGGCCGTGCGAGAAGGACGTACGCACTTTCGCGAGGGGGGCAGCCTGAAACATGCCCATGCTCGTCTCTATCAATCCTTCCTGAGGTGATACCACCGCTCAAAGTTCATTGTTGTCGTGTAATCTGCGAAAGATGGTTTGGTGCTAGCAATCCGTTCTACGGTCCACCTGCCGAGTCGTTTTATTCTGTCCGCTTGCCTAAGCTCTAGATTCCGATTTGTATCGCACCTTCCTTGAAAGGAACCGAAGCATGTCACGCTGTGACCGCACGAAGCTGTTGAGGACGCGCAAATTGCGAAAGAAGGCGCGGCGTGCCGCCACCCGCTTCCGCAGCTTGCGCGTCGAGCCGTTGGAAGACCGCCGGCTGCTGTCGGCGAGCCCGACGTGGATGAACGACAATTGGCACTTCTATAGCGACGAGGACGGCAGCGGTTCGCTGTCGATCGGGGACCTGGTCCGCAACGACAACGATGCGATCGCTCCCGGCACGATCGTCGCCGAATACGGTGTCGACGGTTTCG
>PXBW01000162.1 GCA_003566775.1 candidate division WS1 bacterium | reverse complement strand
GGCCGTGGGGCGGTGGGTGTGGGGCTGTGGCCGTGGGGCGGTGGGTGTGTGGCTGTGGGCCGTACGTGGTGGCGGGTCCGCGGTGGGAGGTGGCCGTGTTGTGGCCTCCAAGCTAACACTACCTTCTCAACTCTACCCCAAGAATCACGATGCACGATATTCTCATCGGCACTACCGATATTGCCAGCGGCCTCGCGCCCGCGCGAACGACGTTAACGGCAGTTAACGGCAGTAACGTCGTTAATGCCGTAGAACGGCGTTACAACTGTAAGTGGTAGTTAGCGACACGTAACTACCCTTCAGGTACTCCCGGGCCGTTCCCCGCGGCTCACGCGACAGCGTGAGTGGTTGATGTGTGGCCGTAGGGGTTCGTGTGCGGGCGCGGGCGTCGAAAGCCGTGAGGCTTTCGCTCACAGTCGGCCACGACTGTGGCGCGGTTGTTTGTGCGACACAGGCGTGATTCGCCGACTGGGTGAGCCCGCGCAGGAATCGGCCCCCGTTAGGCTTCGGGCTAAGATAAACTTTCGAACATGCGCCCGCGCCATCGGGGTAGGGGGGTAGTTCGAAGGTGGAGGGGGCCACAACAGCCCCCTATACTCAGTTCGCGTGTAGTTTGAATAATTTTCTGGGAAAAATGAAGGTATGTGGAGGTATGAACGGGTATAGTGGTAAAGAGTTAGTGCTCTGAGCGAATGAGAGGCCTCAGAGCGCGAAGTTAGCATAATCTGGAGGCATACCCTATGCAGGGCGATGGAATCGCGTTAGACGGCATCCTCGCGCGATTGTGGGATTGTGGGGGTAGGAAGGGTGTGCTGATGGCATGATGTCCGGATTGCTCGGACTTTCAGCCGCGTTCTGGCGAATGTCCTGAGTGCGAGGGGGACAGTAGTGAGTTTGAGGTGGTGCGCCTGGGCGTGAGCCCTGGCCGATCCTAATGATACACCTCCGTAACGTTCCGATTGCGAACGGGTCGTGTCTTAACATAAATCGTGTCACGATCACGATCTGACGGACGCTAAGGACGCAACGGACGCTAAATGCGGTACCCTTCTACTTCACCTCCCTTCTCTCTACCCCACTTAGACTGCCGAGCAGCGTACTTAAGGGAGAGATAGAGAATAAGCGCAAATAGCGTCCGTTTAGCGTCCGTCTACCGTCCGCCGCGTCCGTCTTCATCGTGTCACGCGAACGGATCCCCATGCTCGACTTCGAAGCCCTCGGTGCGCGTCAGGCGGATGATGCGCTTGCGGTCCTCGCCTTTGCGCTCAAACTCCACGGCGATCCCGGTCTCGCGCAGGTTGACTTCGGCTTCTCTGAGGCGTTCGCTTGCCCATCTCGCGCTTCCCGGCCACTCTTTCGCATCCGTGTCAAGCCGTTGTGTTTCAGCGATCTTCTCACACGCGGCCAGCAGTTCGCTTGACGTCCCCTCCCACTCATACATAGTAGCCATTAGTTCACGGACAGCCGTTGCGAACGGTGAGGACTCAATCGCCTCCTCGTGGCGGGCTTCGACGCTGCCGGTATAAGCGTCGATGAAGTCCTGCTGGTCATAGCCCAGCGCCTCCGCTGCTGCACGTCCCCACAGTGCGAAGTCCGCCATGCGGAAGCTTCCCTCGGCCTGCAACTGTGGCCGGATGGTCGACACAGGTTGGTCGATGCGCTCAAGTTGAACGTGCAGGCTCCGATCCAGCAGGTCTGGCCTCTGCGCCATATTGACGATGCCATTGAGGATCACGAGGCGTTGCAGGCGGTAAACGACGTCTTCATCATCCGAATAAAGCTTGCGCTTGAAGGTGCCGACGCGGGTCACTGTCGAGCAGAGAATGTCGGATACCCACACCGGAAGCGAAGTGAGGTTATCAAAGGGCACACAATGATTGTGCGCAAGCGCCTGCAGCAGGTCCCCCTCGTCACGCGGCCTTCGTATCAATTCCAGCGCCGAAGGGTCGAGTAGCCGTCGAAGCAGTCGCGCCACAGTAGACTTCCCCGATCCCTGCGGTCCGGTCAGCAGCAGCACGGGTCGCGGAATGTTCGGATTGAATCCCGCGACAAGCCACGTCAGCAGCAGCAGGCGGTCGCGATCATCGGGCACGGGCACGAAGTCGAAGATGTCATGGAGGTTGCCGCCGGCTATCGGTTCCGGGTAGGGCTGCATGTGATTGTGCCGCCTGAAGACAGCAGGAGTTCGCGTCAGCACCTCCCAGTTGCCCGGCGTGACACGGAAGGCGCTCCAAGCGGCGTCACCGCGGTCGATCAGCAGTGCATCGTTATGCCAGGCGGCACGAACCTCAAGGTCCCGGAGTTCGCCCGCCCCGGCTTCGGCTTCCAGTTGTCGAATAGCGCGCTCAGTGGCGGACGCCGATGGTGTCTCGTTTCGGGCCCTGCGGTAGTGGCGCAGAAGCCAGGAACGGAAGGCGGAGCTACGCAATCGGTAGACGGCCATGCCGTCACCGTCGATAACCTGCGCGAAGGGCGTCCTGTCGGATGATTCCTGAAATAGCTCCACGGTGTTCGCTTCGGCCAGTCGAAGCAGCGCCTCTGTCTGGGTCAGTTCGGGCAGTTCCTCTGAGGCGAAGACGGGCTTCGACGTGGCCAGCGCCTCGTCTACCGCCTCACACAGTTTTCGCTTGTTGCATTCGGTGTCGCGCCACAGGTCCAGCAGGTCATCCGTCGGAAGCTCAAGAGCGCGCACAACCGGCGCGCTCGGTAGATCCGCCTCGGCGATCTTCTCGGCAACGGTCTCGGGTAGCTTGCCATTCTCTTCGCGTAGGACGTACACCGTCTGCATACCCTCGGGTAGATCATCTACCCACGCCGCCTTGAAGTTCTTCTGTCCCGGCGCCCCCACCGCGCGAAGCCCGCAGTGCCACGCGATCTGACAGTCCGACTCACCCTCGACGATCAGCAGTTTGCCGTCAGTGTCCGCGAGATGGTCGAGGCCGTAGAGGTATGAACTCTCTCCCCCCGGATCATCAGGTTCGTTCGGTCCGAGCATTGCCCACTTGCGGTCTTTGCGGTTCCTGCGCACTCGGTTGCGAAGCAGTTGTCCCCCCTCGTCGAAGTAGCCGATCAGGACACCGCCGCCGTTACGGTCGCACACACCCCATCTCTCGAGTGTATTCTGCGGCAGAAGGACGTGGTCGGCGTAGTCTTTGAGTGTCCAGTCCGGTTCCGCTGCCTCGAGCTGTCTGGGTCGCACACCCAGGCGCTTCGCAAGGTCGAGGAGTGCATCGTGGTCGAGATCTTCCGGCCCGGGGTCCTGCACACCGCGATTCTTGCGCAGGTAGAAGTCGATGATGCTCCCCGCAGCGCCACACCCGAAACAGCGGAATTTGCCATCGGGGAAGATGGTGAAGCTGGGATTCCCATCCTCGTGAAATGGACAGATACCCTTGAAGCGCCCTCCACCATCAGGCCGGAGTTCTCCGGTTAGACCGGCCTCCCTGTAAGATTTTGCAGGGTTACGTTTCGCTGTCTTCTTTAGCTCCTCAATGTCAATTCCCGCGGATTTTGTCATTGAACTCGCCCCTCGACGGCACCCTCGCCGAATAGAGAGATTCTCTCCACCGCAGCTCGTTTGCCTTCCGGCGTCGCGTGGAGATAGACTGAGGTTGTAGCGATGTTAGAATGGCCGAGCAAATCCGAGATCGTCGCCACGTCCACGCCCTCGCGTACGAGGATGCTGGCGAAAGCGTGCCGTAGCGAATGCGGCGTTATCCCCGAATCCCCCAACCCAGCCCGCTCAAGAATGCGGCCGAATATCCGGTAGAGTGTGGTCGGGCCCATCCGTTTGCGTGCTTCATTGAGTATCAGTGATGTGCCGTCACCTTCGCGCACCTGGAGGTACTTAGTGAGGATCGTCCTGAGGTTGTTAGAGACGGGAATCGCGCGCTCAACTCCACCCTTGCCCCGCACGGTGACCATGCTCAGGTCCGCGGCCAGGTCGGCCATCTCCAGACCGAGAAGCTCTGATCTCCGCAACCCGGCGAACAGGAGCAGGCCGATTATTGCTTGCTCGCGCGCAGTGTCACATGCCTCAATAAGTCGCTGGCATTGCGGTCTCGTCGGAATGGCCGGAAGCGCACGTTTCACTTTCGGCGGGTCGACTGGCGCGGCCGGGTTAGTCTCGATGATCTCCATATTGACGAGATACTCGAAGAAGGAGGAGATGCCGTAGAGAGTCCGCCGCGTACTGGAGGCGCTCAGGTCTGACAGCGAGGCGAGAAAGAGGCGAATGTCGCGGGGGCGCAATTCTTCCGGGTCCTGCGGCGCATCGGTCTCTTCAAGAAACTTCATTAGGCGGTGGCAATCTCGCTCGTACGCGCGAGCGGTCGCCTGGCTGTAGTCGCGATAGTCGATGATGTGGTCGAGGAAGTCCTGCAGGAGAGTTGCTGGATCCGCACTCGAAGGTTGCCGAATCTGCGTTCTGTGCGTCATGCTCATCATCATCACGCCCTGTCACTCGATTGGCATCCGCCCCCGCCGATGGGCGGGAGCGTGTGCCTTGCTATAGTTATAGGCGTGAATTTGCGCTTCACATTGTGAATTTTGGCTTCACAATCCGCCTCCGGATGGATCTTTACCCAAGATCCCAATCGATAGCATCACCCCTGCCTGGGGCATAGCAGCATTTGCGCCCTGTCTTGATGGTCGCTGAAAGGTGCTGTCTGATCCGCTCGGAAAGTTGTTCCATGGCTAGGTCGATTGCCTTCTTCACTGCCTGGCGTGCCTTCTCGGACTGCTGCTCAGACTGTCGCTCGCGACCGTGACGATCATAGTGTCGGGAGTACTCGGTTTTGATATTATTAAGCTCCTCTCTCTTTTCAAGTACAAGCTGTGGGTCGCCAGCCGCCTCTGCGGAGGCAAGCTCACCTTCGAGTTCTTCTATGCGCTCACGCCATGGATCGGGGGTTGTGCGTCTTTCTGGGCGACGCGTATCTGCGTCTATGTCGGTAACTTGAAGCCGTTCCTCACGGAGCCGATCCTTCGACATGGATGAGTAGAGTTCATCTGGCTGGTGTGGACCGGCCGAGAGCTTCATCGCAGTTATCTCCTCATTAGGGCGCCGGAGAAGCTCTTGGATATACCCCATGCCCTTGAGGTCACGTATGAGTTCCTCGCTGCCTTCGAAGACCACGCGCCACGTGTCTCTCTCCTTGCGGAATACATAGTCGGCGGTACCCTCGTCCCTGCGCACCATTTCCCTCCCTACATCGGGTAAGGGTTCTCCCGCCGCGATACGTACAACTGCGAAATCGCCAGCACCGTCCAGGAAACGGCTCGCCCTTTCAGCGTGGTCCTGAGGCACCTTGATGGATGTGTGCAGCTCAGCGGGGAACTCCGGCCAGAGGTCCTCGAGAGAGCGTTCCTGTTGCTTCAAGTACTGGCTTTCCTTCAGGCTCAGCTCCATCTCTTCCCGCAGCATGCGATCCAGTCTCTCCACATCATCCTCGTCACAGCACTGGTAATACGATTCGGCTTCGAGCATTTCGACTTCTTCTCCGAACTCTTCACAGAGGCGCGCATGTCTGCCGACAGTGATCTCACTGTCCACGTGTCCTATGACCTCTATCAGATCCGAGAAGCCAGCGCAGTTGTCAAAGAAAGCATGGCGCCCCAGCATCCACAAGTGCGGCCAATCGGAGGGCCAACCTCCGTACCGCCTCTCGATATCCAGCAGTCCATCAACCTGCTGCTCTGACAACGAGGAGGTGAGAACGGCAACACATTCCGGCCAGATCCGCGAAGCGGTACCCTTCTCAATAGCCCCAAGCAGAATCTCCAGACAACGGATACGCAACTGCAGTAAGCTCTCTCTTATCCCCTCGATCCGTGCGATATCCTGCGCAGTGAAGCCTTTGATGTTAGCCGCATCCTCGTAGTCGCAGTAGATAACTTCGGACCCATCCTCGTCGAGCAGGCCGCGACGAACGTCAAAGGAAAGATTGAAAGGCTCCTGGGGAACGCGGGATAATCGGGTGTCCGTTATGCCAAAGTAATCAGGCGTAACTAACTCAAGTCGAAATGGTGGCCGCGGTCGATTGCGCGTCCAGTAATCCAGACGTTCACCGCGCTGCGTGGCAACAGCGTCAGGGGGAATGGCTGCTTGCGTCAGGGTCGTGACAAGATCGTCTCCGTCGATGACCACGGGGCGTTTGACGAACAGAAGCCGGCCCAGATGCCAGTCATGCCAGGCGCTGGCTCTGAACAGCTCTGAAGGCAGCCCACATTCAAGCAATTCCGAGGACTGCTTTTTCAGAAAGTCCACGCACTGACGTGTGAGTGACTGCAGTTCCTCCAGAGTGACCAGCGGGGTCAGCGGACTTGCCAGACGATTATAGGCGGTTACCTTAAGTCCTAACTCAAACAGATTCGCCTCCTCCATGAGAAAAACTGCGCGCGCCCCCCCAAGGTCACGTGAGGCGCGCAGCAGTTCCTCCTGCGGTGGGCGTGCGAATGTACCGGCCTCGAAGATTCTCGACAGCAGATCTGCGATCCGTTGTGGCGCGAGACCGTACTCGTCAGCGAACCATTGCGCTTCGTTTGCGAACTCTGGTGTGCTCACAACCCTGCTCCTTCCGAGACTCACAGCGTGCCGCTCACCGTGCCGCCAAAGCGCTGGCTCGCGGTACGGTTCCATTAGGATGCCGATTCGAGCCCATACCCGCCGTCAGCGCTCGGCACAGCGCTTTTCGGGTCATTTCTTGGCCAAAGGATGCGCGCTTACCGCCTCGCGTATCTCCCCCTCCGTAACGTGCAGGTATATCGCCGTGGTATCGAGTCGCGAGTGTCCGAGGATGCGCTGAATCTCCGGCAGGGACGCCTCGCCGCTCTGCAGCAGCAGCGTCGCCATCGAGTGCCGCAGCGTGTGCAGGCTGACGCCGTCGTCCTCGATGTCGGTGCGCTCGAAGATGCTGCGCCATATAAGCTGCATGCGCGATGGGTGTATACGGTTGCCGTGTGTGGTAGTGAACAGGTAGTCGTGCCCCCTGTGGTTCGGCCTCAGTTCCGACCAGTCGCGGACGGCCTCTACCGCCCGATCAACGAGGGGCAATACGCGCTCCTTCTGACCCTTTCCGCGGATGCGCACCGTGCCCTCACGGAGCGAGACGTCACCAACTCTGAGGTCGATCAGTTCGCCGCGTCGCATGCCGGTGAAGACCAGCAGCGACATCATCGCGTAGTTACGGAATGCGCACAGCACCGACGGGCTCTGTTGGGACGCGTCCAGCAGCTTCTGCAGGTCCTCGGCGGGGAGGTACTTGGGGAGACTGCGTTCGCACTTGGGGACGGACACCTGGCGCACGGGATCGGAGGCGGCATGGCCGAACTGAAGCAGGAAGGTCCAAAAGCTACGAAGTCCGTGAAGCCTCCGTGCGACGGTTGACTTGGATAGTTCCCTCCGGTGCATCGCGACGACCCAGCCTCTGACCAGAGAAGCAGTGACGTTGTCTACCGTGCACTGTACCCCTTCGCTCTCTATGAAGTCAAAGAACTGTCGCAGATCGTAACAATAGGACTTGGTGGTGTTGGGGCTGTAGCCCCGCTCAGCCTCAAGATACAGCACGAAATCGCGGACTACCGTCTTCATAAGCATGGGAGTTCTGCACACACCTTTCTCTGTGTGCTGCCCGCTTCGAAGACGACAACGTCGGCGTCCGACCCGGAATCTGTTGCGTCTCAATGACTTCTGTGACGATAGTAATGCGAAGGGAGGTTATATACTCGCCTCAGAGGCCCTCTGTCGTCACATTCGCCCTGATTCCGGGTTTTTGGGCGTGCGCGTATCTCGGCTTATAGACACACTCTCCACCTGCTTTGCCTCTCATTTACGCCTGTTTTACCACCTCACCTTGCACATATTGGGAGCACTGTTTACAGAAGTATTGCATACTGTTGGTTTTTTCAGGGCGATTGTCTATAACTCTGGCGACTGTACACGTCGGTAGGACTTCGGCGGAGTATATCATGATCCGGGACAGAGAACAAGTCCAATCTGCAGTGTGGTGTGGTATCTGAGTTGCTCGCTCTTCAACACGCTGGACGTGAATGATGCGCGCTGCAGCTCACAGGTGGGCAACTTCTCAGGCCTGCCTTCGATGCAGGCGAATTGCGCTCTCGATCTCCCAATGACGCTTCACGTAGCTGGCAGTTGGACAGTGCATCTACCGAAGCCAGCCATCAGGTGTATGAGGCTGTCGTATGCAACTGTCGGAGGGGTGGTCTATGCCGTTTAGCCCTAAGCGCGACCGTTCCCATTCGAAGAGGTAGAATCAGCTTTTGCTCTGGTCTATGACGTCTTTGTGCTGATTGACAT
>PXBW01000191.1 GCA_003566775.1 candidate division WS1 bacterium | reverse complement strand
GCAGCATCTCGCCATCGAACTCGGCGACCATTTTATGCATCTTCCCCGGCTCAATGAAACGGTCTATCGGGTGGCTCTCGATCTCCTCTCCGTCGCGCAGAATGCGGTTGAGCGTGTTACCGGCGCCGCCGAACTGAAGCCAGTATCCGCGAGTGTGCAGTTCGCCCGGAGACTCAGGCATCCTGGTGTGAATCGCCGGGCTGAAATCACACGGCCTTGCCGTTTCGGCCGGTGTCATGATCTCAAGCTCGACGCGTTGCAGGCCGGTGAACTCCCGGTCAATAACTATCTCAGCGTGTTCCGCGCTGGAGCGCAGCATGTCATCCTCCACCGACCACCGGCCCTGTAGTGCCTCCCAGTCCTCTCCGAGTTCATCGCGTTCGAAGTCGTCGGAGAAGACGAGCCTCCACTCAGGCTCGGGACGCCCGGCTTGCATCTCCTCAATGCGCTCCAAGCGATGACGGGCGGCTATCCTATCGCGTTCGTGGGCGTCCTCGAGGGCAATTACCTCCCGGTACGCGGGAAGGGCCGCGTGGTGAGCGCGTAGAAGCATGTGGCAGTGTCCGATGTAAAGCAGCGCGGAGGCACGTTCGGTGTCGGTGGTTGCGAGTTCGACCGCCTGCTCGAACCTCACACGCGCCTGGCCCACGTTGCCCACGTTCCACGCCTGGACAGCCGACTCGAAGGCCTCGTGGAATGCCTCGAATCCGGCATCGAGGACGACAGGCTGGTGCTCGCCGTAGGCGTTATCCCACATGTAGATGCGATTATGGTCGCCGACCGGCCACGGGCGGATGACTCGCTCGCCCGGCTCAGGCAGATGGAACCAGTTGTTGTGTATCCAGGCGCCCTGGGACGCAACACCGCGGATCGCGATCGGCCGCACGGTACCCTCGAAGGTGTTGCCGTGAACGTGCATCCAGTCGCCGGCGATGTCAGTGCCGTCACCTCTATCGCGCCCTCCATGCATGTCCACGTGGTGACTGGTGGCCTCCGGGCGGATGAAGTTGTGCGCGAACTCATAGCCTGAGCCGGGGGCGCCGCTGGAAGCAATGTGATGCCGTCCGCGGTCGAACTTGTTGTATGTCACACGGGTGTCGCTTGCCGAGGTCGAGACGGGATAACCCAGACCCGCCTGCCAGATGTGATGCATGTAATTGTGGTGAATGTAGGTGCCCATCGCGGAGGGGCCAACGCCGATGCCGCGTACGTTGAAGTTGTATATCTCGTTGTTATCCACCTCGATCCCGTAATGGCCGATCGAGAAGAAAGCGGCGGACATCGCCACGCGCTCAGTGCCTGCGTAAGCTCCCTCGAAGCGTAGACCGGTGAGTCTGATCTCATCCCCACCGCTGCTGAACATCATGCCGGTTGTCATGCGCTTGATCAGCGCGCCGGGTGAGCCGTTGTGTCCACGACTGCCGGCGATCGTTACGCCGCCGGGAAGCGTGATCGTGGACTCCCCGGTCAGATCGATCTCCACTCCATCGGGGATGTAAATGACCTGTCCAGGCTCTGCCTCACCCAGCGCTTCCTTAAACTCCCCCGCATTCGTGACGGTGAAATCCCCGGAAGTGTATATGTCGTAGTATCCCTCTCCACCACCGATCGGACCACGTTCATCAGGACGCGCGCCGAAGATCTCTCCGTTGATCTCCACCCAGGTCCTGCCGAGATCACCGATATGCAAGTCCTCATCGGCGATCCGATCCTGCCCAACTCCAACCGCCGGCATCGCGAGGATAACTGCCGCGACCACCGCAGGCACGATTCTCGTATGCAACTGCATCACCCGCCTCATGTTGATGTGTCTGAGTAAACCGGGTTTCTAAGACTGTACGTAACAGGTTCCCGCACGGCCGCAAGAATCCTCCTGCCGATGCCTGTCTTCTTCTCAGCGCGGCTGATCGACGGCGGGCGGCCCACTCTTCGCAGCTTCACTATCATGAACCGTCGAACAGGCGCTCCGCGCTCTCCGCCACCATCGCATAGGTCTCATCGAGGTCAATCGTCGTCAGTTCCCGATCGCGCATCACGACCCTGCCGTCAACGATCGTGGTCTTCACGTCCGCCGCCTGCGCCGAGTAGATCAGGTGTGAGGCCAGGCAGTGACGCGGGTGCAGGTGCGGGGCGTCGAGGTCCACGAGGATGCAGTCACAGTGCTTCCCCACTTCGAGACTGCCGACGCAGTGGTCGAGAAACAGCGCCCTTGCGCCGCCCAGCGTCGCCATCTCCAGCGCCGCCTCAGCGGGCACTGCAGTCGAGTCGTGCTCTCGCACCTTCGCCACCAGCGCCGCCAGCCGCGCCTCCTCCAGCAGGTCGAGGTTATTGTTCGAGCCGCATCCGTCGGTGCCGAGGCCCACGTGCGCACCCGCATTCAGCAGGTCCTGTGTGCGCGCGATCCCGCTCGCGAGCTTCAGGTTACTCCCCGGACAGTGCGCCACCCCCACCTGCCTCTCTGCGATGATCTCGATGTCACGCTCCTCGAGATGCACACAGTGTGCCCCCAGCACCCTCACCCCGAACAGCCCGATCTCATCCATCGCCTGAATCGGCGTCGTGCCGTAGTTCTCCAGCGACCACTCCACGTTCGCCCGCGTCTCCGCGAGATGGATGTGAATCGGCGCGCCGATCTCCTTCGCCGCCTCGATCACGCGCTCCATCATCTCGCGCGGCACCGTGTACGGAGCGTGCGGCGCGAACATCGGATGCACACAGAGGTAATCGTCGGCGGCGAACTCGCGCGTGAATGCCTGCGCCTCCTCGAACATGTCCTCGGCATTCGGCACGATTCCCAGCAGGACGCCGGAGGGACAGATGCGGACGCCTGCTTCACGGGCGGCGCGAACGCCCGCGCGGGGGATATGATACATGTCACTGAAGCATGTCACCCCCGCGCGAATCATCTCCGCGCAACCCAGCAGTGAGCCCCAGTACACGTCATCCTCGGTCAGTCTCGCCTCCACCGGCCAGATCTTCTCCTCCAGCCACGGCTCCAGCGCCATGTCGTCGGCGCTGCCGCGGAAGAGCGTCATCGCCGCGTGGGTATGCGCGTTGATGAAACCCGGCATGAGCAGACAGCCCGATCCATCGATGATCTCGTCCGGCTCGCCCGCCGGGTGCAACTCGTCCGCGGGTCCGACGTGTGTGATCGTGCCATCGACGGCCTCCAGCACCCATCCCTCGCGCACCCCCGTGTCGCCGTCGGCCATCGTGATCATCTGTGCGCCTTCGATGCGCAATGTCGCCATGAAGCGTCCTCCTGAGTGTCTCGTCTCTCCCCGCCGTCGGCGCGCATTATACCGTACGCCGCACGAGAAAGCGAAGTTGAAGGGAACCCGGAATGGTGTCACAGTGTCCTATTCCGTGAAGGAGGTGTGTGGCGATGTCACAGCCGCGCAGATACCTCACCCTGATGGGCGTATTCTGGCTGTGTTGCGTCACAGCCGCCTCTACCTGCCTCGCCGCGGAGACACCCGCCGAGATGTTCGAACTTGTCAAGAGGCCCGGTGTCACCGGTGTCGGCTTCGACGAGCAGATCGAGCTGCTCGAGCGCCTGCGGCAGGAGGCACCGGATTTCCCCGAGACGCTTGCCGTCATGGGCATGGTTGCTGTGCGTGCGGGAGACCACGGGCACAGCGACCTGGCCCACGAACTCTGGCACGAGCTTGCGGCGTACGATCCATGGGAGCCACCGCCCGACTCCGGAAGGGCTGGTTTCTGGGCGGAAACTTACGTACAAGGCGCAGCACGGGCGCTTGCGAGGCATCACGAGGAGCGCGGCGAGTGGGAGGAGGCGCTGACCTGGTGGCGGAGGTTCGAGCCGCAATTCTGGTGTGGCAATGCCACAGACATGGCCCGGTCCATCCGCGACTGGCGCATCGGCGAGATGCTCCTTAAGCTGGGGGAAGAAGACGAGGCGCTTGAGGTATGGGAGACAGCCATCATCGAGAGCGGGGTGTCTTTCGACATCGGCCCGGTGGCCGCGTGGCTGCGCCTCTGCCACCAAAGGGGGGAGCTTGACGATGCGCGCGAGCGACTGGCCGCCGCGCATGAGTGGGCAGAAGGGGTCAGGATGGCGCGCGAAGTGCTCAGCCTGCTTGACGCGCAGAGCGAGGGCAGACTTACGGATCTGTGGAGAGAGGGCTTCGACCGGTACTCTCGGATGCCGCCGGGGTCCGGTCTCGAGGCGTGGAGACCGCGTGTGGCGTTCGAACTGCTGCTTCGCACGCCGAGAAGGACCCTCGCGCTCGCCCGTAGCAGACTTGACGCAGACTGCTACGATGAAAGCGCCTGGGCCGTCATGATCATCACCGCTCTGCGGCCTGCCGGGGGTCTGTCCATCACCCGGGCGCTGCTGGATCCGAACAGGGGGTCTGAAGACGATCACTATCGCATCCGCCCCGCATTCTTCGCACTTCAGGCGATGGGGGATGACCTGCCGGCAGGCAGTGAACTCGTAGCTCAGGTTGCAGCCGGGGAGGGGGAGTTTGCCGGTGACGAGTACGCGCGCGCTCGAAGTCGGGCGCAGGAGGTCCTCGATCGCTATCCGACACCCGCGGAGGCACGCGAAGCGGTAGAGTTGGGCCACGAACTGCCCGCCTACGGCCTGTGGGAGGAGGCTGCGCTTCCGGCCACAAGCCTCTACCCGGTCGTTGGAGGCGTACTCGCGGCGATCGCTGCCGCCTCCATCATGCGCAGGCGGCAGCGCAGATTCGCACAATGAGCGTGTAGATGCTGCGCACGCCCCGCATTACTTCATGATTGCCGCGGCGTAGTATCCCACGATCTCAGTGGAGGGCATGACGTCGCCAGAGTTGGAGTACGCCAGCCGCTGGACGGAGCTTGCGCCAAGCGCCCTGGTCGCGATGATGGTGGCTGCAACCGGCCCTGAGCCACACATGCTGATGTCGCGCTGTTGGCGTTCGGTGATGAGGCCTTCGGCGTCGAGTTCCTCGATGCGCTTCATAAGGATCAGGTCATTGCGCCGGGCGGTTTCTGCGGCCTCGTAGTGCGTCATGTCGGTACTGGCGATCACGACGGCATCCCGGCCCTCGAGCGCTGATGCAACGGCCTCGCCGACCTCCCGCGCGGTCTCGAGGTCCTGTGCGGACATCATGACCGGAACAAACAGCAGAGCCTCGTCGTAGAGATACTGGAGGAAGGGAAGCTGCACTTCGAGACTGTGCTCGCCGCGGAATGCCTCGACCCCGGTCTCAAAGCCCGGCAATGCCCCGGCGATCTCCTCCGCGACGTCATCGGCTATCATGAGGTCGCCGAGCGGTGTGCGCCAGCCACCCGAGACCTGTAGCGCCGAAGCGCGGCCTGCTCGCCCGTGGTTGACGCCGATGATGATCGCGACGTCGGGGTGACCGTCATCGGCAAGCCGGATGTAGGCATGTGCCGCAGTGTGCCCCGAAAAAGGGTAGCCTGCATGGGGGCATATCAGTCCGAGGATATTGCGCGGTCCGTTTTCGTGTATTTCCGGGAGATCTCCCGGCCCGAGTTCATGCGTGAAGGCTTCTTCGATCTCGCGCGCAAGAGCCGGAGCGGCCTCGGGGTAGAACTGTCCGGCGACCGCAGGCGGTCGTATCTGCTGTGGCATGGGAAGACACCTCCGCAGAGCCATGAGTCTGATGAAAACGCAAGAGCCTCCTGTGTGTGACAGGAGCGCGACTCCGTCTACGCGTCCTCAAGCAGCGAGAGGACCGCGTGAACCGTGTCTTCAAGCTCGACGAGTTCCTCATGACCGTCGCCTCGCCTGCGCAGTTCGACTTTGCCCTCATTGCGCGTGGTGCGTCCGACCACGAGGCGCACTGGACTTCCGAGTAGATCGGCCTCGGCGAACTTGATGCCGGGAGAGAGATCGCGCTCGTCATAGAGCACATCAAGCCCCGCGTCCTGCAACTCATCGTAAAGGTTATCCGCGATGCCCCGAAGTTCCTCGTCGTTGGGCGAAAGAAGCAGAATGGCCGCCTCAAAGGGCGCGGATTCGCGCGGCCAGATAATGCCGTCGTCATCGTGATAATGCTCGACGATCCCGGCGATGATGCGGCTGACTCCCACACCGTAGCAGCCCATCACCGCTACCTGCTCCCGGCCCTCCGAGTCGCTGAAGGTGGCGCCGAGCGCCTCGGAGTAGGTGGTGCCGAGCTTGAATACATGTGCAAGCTCGATCGCCCGTCGCGCCTGGAGCGTTCCAGTGTCACACTCGCTGCAGCGGTCACCGTGACAGGCCTCGCGCAGGTCGGCCCATTGGTCCACCTCGAAGTCGACATCTACATTGACGCCGACAAAGTGCGCATCATCCTGATTCGCGCCGGTGACGAAGTCGCTCAATTCGCGCACTTCATGATCAGCGATGATTGTCACATCTTCAGGCAGGTCAACCGGCCCGGCGAAGCCGACGCGAGCGCCGGTGAGATCCTGCACCTCGGCGTCATCTGCCATGCGCATCTTATCGCCCTCGACCGCACGGGCGAGCTTGAACTCGTTCAGCGCCCTGTCACCCCTGACGAGCGCTGCCGCGAAGCCGTTATCGGTGTGAAAGAGCAGTGTCTTGACGAGCCTGTCCGGCGTGACATCGAGCATCTCACATACCTGCTCGACGGTCTTCGCGTCCGGGGTGTCGACCAGTTCCCGCCTGCCCTGTTCCGAAGGCTCAGTGCCCGCGGCCGGGCGCGAGGTGGCGCACTCGGCGTTCGAGGCGTAGTCGCACGAATCGCACATAAAGACGGTGTCCTCACCGTTCTCGGCGAGCAACATAAACTCACGAGTGTCGGTTCCACCGATCGAACCGGCCTCAGCCTCGACTACCGTCATCGGCAGCTTCAGTCTCTCGAAGATACGCACGTAGGCGTCATACATGGCATCGTACGAGCGGTCGAGGCCCTCGCGTGAAGTGTCGAAGCTGTAGGCATCCTTCATTATGAACTCTTTGCAACGGATGAGGCCACCGCGCGCTCGAAGTTCGTCCCGGAACTTGACCTGTATCTGATAGAGCGTCACAGGCAGATCGCGGTAGGAGTCGAGATCCATCGCGATGAGGTCGGTGATTATCTCCTCATGAGTGGGGCCGAGGCAGAAGTGGCGCTCGGCCCGGTCGGTCACTCGCAATGGAGTTGGCTTGAATGTGTCCCATCTGCCCGACTTCTCCCAGAGTTCTCGCGGATGCAGTACGGACATCAGAACTTCGTGGGCGCCGGCCCGGTTCATCTCCTCGCGGATGATCTGCTCCACCTTCGAGAGCACTCGCTGTCCGAATGGCAGATAGGTGAATATGCCTGCCGCAAGAGGTCGAATGAAGCCTCCACGGAGCAGGAGACGATGACTGGGAATCTCCGCCTCGGCCGGGGCCTCGCGGAGTGTAGGGATGTAGTACTCAGATGCGCGCACAGCAATCCTCCTCAGTGTTTTGCGTCAGAGCCCGCAGGGTCCTCGACTATGCGGCGGGCCTCGGTCATGAGTTCAGTTACCGCGCGATCTATGGGGACGGTTCGCAGGCGCTCGCCGCGGGCGAAGATGACTGCTCGATGGGTGCCCGCCGCGAGTCCGACGTCTGCCTGCCGCGCCTCACCCGGTCCATTGACCTCGCAGCCCATCACGGCGACGGTCAGCGGTGCGTCAAGTTCGCGCAACGCAACGGCGACCTCGCGCGCAAGCGGCGCAAGATCCACCCGGCATCGCCCGCACGTTGGGCAGGATGTGACCCACGGTCCCTCGCGCAGGTCGAGCGAGCGCAGCAGCGAGACGCCGACTTCGACCTCATCTTCGGGCGGATCGGTCATAGAGACGCGTATCGTGTCCCCGATGCCTTCAGCGAGCATGATTCCGATCCCGGCCGCAGACTTCACCGCGGCGGCACGGCCAAAGCCCGCCTCAGTGATACCGAGGTGGAGCGGGAGTTCACTGCGTTCGGCGAACGCGCGGTTCGCCGCCACCGTCATGGGGACCTCCACTGCCTTGATTGCAACGACGAGATCTTCGAAGCCGAGGCGGTTCATCCGCTCGACCGTGCGGAGGGCGCTTTCGGCGAGGGCCTCAGCGGTGACTGCGCCGTGTTTCTCCAGCAGATCGCGTTCGAGAGAGCCGGAGTTGACGCCCACGCGGATCGCTATACATGCATCTCGTGCGGCCTCGATTACCTCCCCGAGGCGCTGATCATCGCCGATGTTGCCGGGGTTGATACGCAGCTTTGCCGACCCGGCCCGGGCACATGCGACCGCGATGCGGTGGTCGAAGTGAACATCCGCGATGAGCGGCACCGGAGCGATCGCGGCGATCTCGGCGAACGCTCGAACGGCATCCATGGTCGGCACCGCGACTCGCACGAGG
>PXBW01000215.1 GCA_003566775.1 candidate division WS1 bacterium | reverse complement strand
AGTGGCAGACCATCGTAGTCGAGCCCCCGGAGTTTGAGCCGATCGCGGTCGGCTTCAGCTACCGGGGCCCACTGAACGACTCGGATCGCCAGTGGAGCATCGTGGGCGATGGCGCGCCTGTCTCCATCATCGGCGAGGGCATCGGCAGTGGCCTCGCGGCCTCTTATGTGTCCCACTTCGTGCCGGAGCGCCCCCGGGCGTTTATTGGCGGACAGACCGCCCTCAACCCCGGCGAGACGCCCACGGTGCGTTTGGATGGGACCACCTCACAGGCTCTGGACGGGCGCATCACCGACTACGACTGGGACCTCGGTGACGGGACTCGGCTGTCCGGACCGACTATCGAGCATACCTACGCTCAGGACGGTCAGTACGAGGTAACACTGAACGTTACCGACGATCGGGGCCGCGCGGACACACAGACCCTGCTCGTCAGCGTTCCGCCGCCGGAGTTGGTTGACGCCGAGATGACGCTCGTGAAGGCCGCCGAGTTCATCGAGCAGGAGGGGGGAGAGGTGATGGTGGTGAGCGACCGCATCGGCGCCGACGGCAACATCATCACCGGCTGGGAGGGCAATCCTGGACACACCCTTACCTGGGAGGTCATGCTGGAGGAGGCGGGCCAATACGCGCTGGGCCTCAAGTTCGCCTCCTCCCGCCAGGGTACCACCCGCGACTTCTTCATCAACGGCGAACAGCCTCACCCGGAGATGGCGGAGGTGCCGTTCCCCTTTACCGGAGGCTGGTCGCGATCCGAGGATAACTGGGAATACGCGATCCTGCGCGATGAGGACGGAGCGCCGCTTAGATTCGGCCTCGAGGCCGGAAGACAGACGATCACCGGTGCCGATCGCAGCGGCGGCCTTGCAGTGGACCTGCTCATGCTGATCCGCCTCGACGACGACATTGATCTCTGAGCAGAGGTAATCGGAGCGATGGCGAAACAGATCATAGCTCTCGTCACCCGGAGCCGAAGGGGACCGCAGGACGGTACATAACTCGCTGCTCTCCCCTCACTGACAGGCGATGGCTTCGTCAGAACAGCCCCACAATCTCTCCGGTCTCATCGATGTCCACATCCACCGCTGCGGGGCGGGTAGGCAGCCCGGGCATGGTCATGATCGCGCCGCACATCGGGTAAAGGAAGCCCGCTCCGACCGAGGCGCGTATGTCCTCGATCGGCACCGTGAACCCCCGCGGTCGCCCCTTCAGCTTCGAATCGTGGCTCAGCGACAGATGCGTCTTCGCCATGCAGATCGGTAGATTGCCGAGGCCCTGATCCTCGAAGCGCCGAATCTTCTTCTCTGCGGTAGCGGAGTACTCGACACCCTCGGCCCCGTATATGCGAGTGCAGATCGTATCGATCTTGTCGCGGATTGAGGCCTCCAGCGGGTAGAGGAAGCGGAAGTCGCTCGGCTGATCCGCCGCGGCCACCACGGCCGCGGCGAGTTCCGCGCCGCCCTCACCGCCGCCGGCCCAGACGTTGCTCTCGACCGCGGCCTCCGCACCCGCTCCCAGTGCCGCTTCCTTCACCGCCGCGATCTCCGCGTCGGTGTCGGTGGGGAAGCGATTGATCGCCACCACGATCGGCACACCGAACTGCCGCGTGTTCTCGATATGCGCGACGAGATTCTCCGTGCCCGCAACGACAGCCTCCACGTTCTCCTTTTCGAACTCCTCCATGGGCGGCTTAGTCCCGGGGGCGAAGTCGAACGCGCCGCCGTGGAGTTGAAGCGCGCGTACCGTAGCGACGATCACCACTGCCGACGGCTCGTACCCCGCCTCACGGCACTTGATGTTGAAGAACTTCTCCGCTCCACAATCCGCGCCGAAGCCCGCCTCCGTGGTTACATAGTCGGCAAGCTTCAGTGCCATGCGATCGGCGAGAATCGAGTTCGTGCCGACCGCGATGTTCGCAAACGGCCCGGCGTGGATCAGGGCCGGACCGTGTTCGAGCGTCTGCACCAGATTCGGCTTGATCGCCTGCTGTAGCAGCGCAGCCATCGCGCCGGTAGCCTCAAGCTGGTCGGCGGTGATCGGATTACGATCCGCGTCCTCGGCCACCTGTATGCGGGCGAGACGCTCGCGGAGGTCACGCGGGCCTTCGGTCAGTGCGAGGATCGCCATCACCTCGGAGGCAACGGTGATGTCAAACTGCGTCTCGCGTGGAACGCCGCCGCGGATCCCGCCGAGGCCGGTAACTATGTTCCGCAACGCGACATCGTTCATGTCCACCACACGGTTCCATGAGACCCGGCGTGGATCGATCCCCAGCGGATTTCGATGCCACAGATGCCCGTCGATCATCGCCGCAAGCAGGTTGTTGGCCGCGGCGACCGCGTGGATGTCGCCGGTGAAGTGCAGGTTGATCTCGGTCATCGGCGCCACCTGCGCGTGACCGCCCCCGCACGCCCCTCCCTTGATGCCGAAGGTCGGCCCCATCGACGGCTCGCGCAGCGTCACGATGGCGTCCTTGCCAATCTTTCGCAGGCCCTGGGCGAGACCGATGTTCGTCACCGTCTTGCCCTCACCCAGCGGCGTGGGTGTGATAGCGGTGACGAGGATCAGCTTTCCTTCCGGGGCGTCGGCGAGGCGCTCGAGCAGATCGAGTTCTACCTTAGCCATGTGATCCCCATAAAGCTGAAGCTCCTCGCGTAGCACCCCTGCTTCCTCCGCGATGTCGAGGATCGGGCGCAGAGTCACCTGACGGGCTATCTCAAGGTCGCTGAGCATCGCTGCATCATCCTATCAACCGATTCGTTCGCAATCGTGGTGTCACAGATTTACGTCGGCACCGGCGGTGTCCTGGGCGGTCGGCAGTCTCTCCGTTATGGAGAAGCCGACGAACCGGATTCTGACAGTCCGGTCCGTCGGCCGACCGAGCAACTGCACTGCGATAGATGCGCCACGCGGACGTGCCGCATCGCCGTTCGCGGGCCGGTTAGCGCCGGGCGTCATACAGAACTCGACCGTCCGTCGTGCGGCCATAGCCGTCGTGTGGACCGTGATAGAAGCCGCGACCGCCGTTGTACGGTGGAACCAGTTCCGGCTCGCCTCTGAGCATCGCCTCAAGCGCCAGCAGCGCGAGAGGCTGGATCGCGCTCACCCGGGTGTTGATGTGATCCGCGCTCGGCGCGAACAGACCATTGTGGAAGGACGCTTCGAGCAAGTTGTCGCCGATCCGCTCCGCAAGGTCCCGGTAGGCCTGCACATCAGCCGAGCGACAGATTTCCAGCACGCCGAAGAGCACGGTCGGATTCGATTCGTTGGTCTCAAGGTTCACATCCACGTCGACACCCGGCGCGCTGCCTATGTCGCCGAGTCCGCGACCGCGAACCATCGCTCGCACCGTCTCCCACATCGTCTCATCCCCGGACATCCGGTATCCCAGCGCGTACGACCAGATCAGGCTGGTCGGAGGGCTACTCGCCTGAAGTACGCGGCCCTCGGGGCCGTAGTATCCCGAACGTGGGAACTCGAAGCCGGTCAGATCCGTCCCATCCGCCCACATCGGCCGGGCGAGATTCTCCTCGGGATCGTAGCCGTACTCGGCCCACGCCCGCAGCCCGTCAACAGTCCACTGGATGAACTCTTCCCCCGCCTCGCCGAGGCGCTCCGCGAGTTGAAGCTGCATGATCGCGTTCGTCCCGTAGATCGAGCCGGGTGAGCGGATCATGTAACCCTCGCGGGCAACGTCGCCGAACTCAGCGCCGAACTGATTCCGCGCGCGATCGCCGAAGCTGCTGCCGGTCGGCAGGTCGCCTTCCTCGGGCAGCTCCCGCGTCTGCCTGGGCATCGTGAACTGATAGACGCCAAGCCCGGTCTCGGGGTGGCGGGCGTTCACGTACTGCTCGGCGAGCAGCTTGCCCCAGTCAAGTGCGCGCTCCTCGCCGGTAAGCATGTAATGGATCGCCCCGGCGTAGATCACGTCGCTGCCACAGTTGATAAAGGTCAGGCCGCGGCCCTCGAAGAACGGCTCCGCGCCCTCGAACTCGTTGTCCCAAAGATCACCCATCTCCGCGTCGTAGGAGCCGTGCCGGTTCATATCCAGCGTGCCCCAGTCCATGATGTGAGCGTTCCAGAAGGCTTCCAGGAATAGCTGGGTCCGCTCAGGATCGACCTCCCACATGAACTCGTAGAACGGATAGTGATGCTTGAACTCGTGCCGATAGCCCTCACCTACCGCCTCACCGGAAAGCAGGTCGAGGAAGCGGTGCCCGCCCCAGTAAAGCAGACCGTTCTCATGCTGCAGGTTCTCGAAGCCGTAAGCCATCGCATCATGCGCGGCCTGCCGGTACTTCTCGTCACCGGTGAGATTCGTGAGCGCCACGAGGGTGCGAAACAGGTTCTGGTGGCTGGCGAGGTTTGAAGGGATCCACTCCTCTTCGTCGTGAACCCAGCGCACCGGCTCGTAAGTGTCCACTACCAACCCGTCAACGAACAACGGGGTCGGCTCTTCCCGATAGACATCCCGCGCGTGTTCGAGCACGTTGTCGGCGAAGATGCGAACCGCCTCGAGGCGATCCGGCGTGTCATCCGCCTGCACGTCCAGGCCGCTTCCGATGGTGAGCAGAAGCGCCATCGCTACGGCTGCGACAGTCAACTGTGTTACCTGCATGCATCACGCTCCCTGGACTGATTTTGCCGGACGGCGGCCGTCCGGTTGATGAAAGTACCGTGGCCTGTGTGATCTGATCTCCGAACAGGAATCGCGGCCGATATGTGACCGCATCGGCCGGATACAGTGACCTCGACGATTCTACCTGCGGACGTTGAATATCGCTCTGCTGTCGTAGGTTCGTCCGATGCCGTCGTGAGGGCCATGGAAGAAGCCCGTGCCCCCTCGCATTGCCACCAACTCGGGCTCTCCTCGCAGAGTGGCCTCCAGCGCAAGCAGTGCGAGAGGCTCGTGAGCGCTGACCCTTGCGTTGATGTGCTCGGAACTCGGCAGGAAGAAGCCGTTGTGAAAGCGCTGCTCGACTATGTTGTCACCGATACGCTCTGCAAGTGCTCGATAGTCCTGATGGTCGCTCGAGCGGCAAAGCTCAAGCACCGCGTGGAGCATGATCGGATCGGAATTATCCGTCTCAAGGTCGACATCCACGTCCACGCCCGGGGAGGAGCCGATGTCGCCGACCCCGCGGTGTCGGGACATTGCGCGAGCGGTCTCCCACAACGTCTCATCACCCGAGAGACGATAACCAAGCAGGTACGCCTCTATCATCTCCGCCGACGGGCGGCCTCCACTCAACACGCGACCTTCATCGCCGTAGTAGCCGTCGCGCTTGATCTCGTAGCCGGTCAGATCGGTTCCGTCCGCCCACATGATGCGGTTCGTGTTCTCCTCGGCGTCGTACCCGTACTCCGCCCAGGCGCGCAGTCCATCAACGGTCCACTGAACGAACTCCTCCCCCTCTTCACCCAGCATCTCCGCAAGCTGGAGTTGAATACGACCGTTGGCGCCGTAGATCGAGTTGGGCGCACGGAGCATCCATCCCTCGAGCGCCACGTCGCCCCACTCAGGGCCGAACTGCACCTTCGCACGGTCGCGACCGTCGCGAAGCTGCGAGAACTGATAGACGCCGAGGCCGGTCTCGGGATGCCGAGCATTTACATATTGTTCGGCGAGGCGCTTCGACCACTCGAGCGCGCGTTCCTCGCCGGTGAGCACGTACTGTATCGCTGCCGAGTAGATCAAGTCGGTTCCGGTGTTAATGAAGGTGAGGCCTCTTCCCTCGAAGAACGGTTCGGACCCTTCCCAGCTATGGGTCCATGGATCTTCGAACTCGGTCTCGTACGCCCCATGCCGATTCATATCGAGCGTACTCCAGTCCATGATGTGCGCATTCCAGAAGGCATCGAGGAATCTCCGGGTAGCCTCCGGATTGACCTCCCACATGAACTCGTAGTAGGGGAAGTGGTTCTTGAATTCGTGCCGATAACCCTCCCCCACCGCCTCGCCGGTGGCAAGGTCGATGAAGCGGTGACCGCCCCAGTACATAAGGCCGTTCTCGTGCTGCAGATGCTCGAAACCCCAGGCCATCGCATCATGCGCCGCCTGTCGGTACTCCTGGTCGCCGGTGAGATTGGTCAGGCCGACCAGCGTGCGGAAAAGGTTCTGATGGCTGGCGAGGTTCGACGGGATCCACTCCTGTCCGTCGTGTACCCAGCGCACCGGCTCAAGGGTGTCCACGTTCAGGCCGTCCACGAACAGCGGTGTCGGCTCGTCACGCAGAGTGTCACGCCCGTGTTCGAGCACGTTTTCGGCGAAAGTGCGAACCGCCTCAATACGGTGATTGTCCGCCTGCGCCGGCGCGATGCATACCAGCATGGCGGCTACGAGCAAACCCGTCGAGCAGAGTTGAACGCGATTCATCATCGTCACATTCCTTCCTCTCCTCTTTCTTCACAGAAGCGTGTGATCGAGCATTGCATCGATGTCCGAGATGATCCCGCTGCGGACTTATCGTGGTGCTGCAGTTCATCTTCTCCAGAGGCGCACAAAACCCTTCCTCGGGCTCAACCATTACTGACGTGACCCGTGTTCAGAGGTTCCGTTATCCACAGAGGAGTTGTGACTCCCAGGGTAGAATACGAAGATGATGGGCCAACAATTACCGCTGCGCCGGAGGTGTACCGCACATGCGACACAAGGGCTTCACCCTCATCGAACTGCTGGTGGTGATAGCGATCATAGCTATCCTGGCAGCGATTCTATTCCCGGTCTTCGCAAGGGCGCGCGAAAGGGCGCGCCAGACCTCCTGCCTCTCGAACATGAGGCAACTGACACTCGCCCAGGTCACCTACATTCAGGACTACGATGAAGTGCTTCCCATGGTGATGTACCTGACGGATGGCCTGGTCCAGTATCCCAACAACACGACGAATGCCTGGGGACTGTGGCCGGCCATAATCTACCCCTACGTGATGAATATCGACGTCTTCAACTGCCCTTCCTCTCCCTGGAGATGGGCAGGCGAGCGAACCACTATCGGCAACTACGGCGCGAATCGGATGATCTGCGGTGGTCACTGGGGCAGTCCCGGGGCGGATCCCAACGTTCGGCCGAGACTCCTTGCGGAGATTGAGCAGCCCTCAAGCACGATCCTGACCACCGAGAGTTACAGCACAGGAGCGCACCAGTCCTACTACACCCAGCGCAGGATCCAGGTGAGAGATGGCTCGATCCGCAATATTATCCCGGCCCGGCACAATGAGGGCGCCAATATCGGCCTGGTGGACGGCCATGCCAGGTGGGTGAGTGTGCCTTACGACGACTGGGAGAGCCGCGCTCTCGCCGGCGAAGCCGTCAACCAGGACTTCCCCGGCCTGATCTGGACGCCGTAACAGATAACTGCACAGAGATGGTCGAGTTCTGAGGGCGAGCGGGGGTGGCAGATCAACCACCTCCGCTCGCTCTTGAGATACTGATCTTTGCGCAACCTGAAGATCGACGCAAAGTGCGTGGAACGAAAGCTCGCAGGAGGTCCACTGATGCGACAGCTATTCGCACCTTCATCTCTCACAACCGTCATCATCATAGGTTGCGCACTGATGGCGGCACCGCTGCCGGCGGCGGAGTACTATCTTTCGCCTGATGGAGACGATAACGCAACGGGCGATCGCAACAATCCGTGGCGAACTCTCGCGAAGGCCTCAGAGGCGGCCGAGGCCGGGGACATGGTGACACTTCTGGCCGGTGACTACCCCGGAACCCTGCGCCCGGTGAACTCCGGAAGCGCAGACGCGCCAATCGTCTTCCGCGCCGAGCCACGGCGAGGGGCCCGCCTCATCGGCAGCGGTGACGACACCCACGCGGTGTTACTCGATGAGGTCTCGCACGTGCGCATCGAGGGACTGCATCTGCAGCCCGAGCCGCGCCGCGGCAGGTGGATACTGGTCCGTGACAGCGAGTACGTGCGCATAGAGGACTGCCGCCTCGAGGACGCGGGCGGGGGTATGCCGATGGAGATCGTGCGCAGCGATCAGGTACAGGTGCTCGACAGCATCATCCATCGCTATGAGGGCGGGAATATGTTCCGGGTGAACACCTCGAACCGCGTGCTGGTCGAAGGCAATTCGATCAGCCGGGCCGGGCACTCGCCCTTTCAGTTCTTCCCGGAGCGTTCGAACCGATGGATCGTTGTGCGGGGGAACGTCTTCCACGCCGCGTGGGGACGCAACTTCGAGCACTTCTCCACCCATGATCTGCTCTTCGAGGACAATATCATCACCAACGCGGTCAACAGCGGCCGCTCTGCCGATGCGCAGGCGAAGTGCCTGTCTGAGCGATCGATCTTCCGCTTCAACCGCATCTTCCGCAACTGGGGCGGTCCGGTGAACGGCTTCCCCTACCGGGTGCGCGGCCGCGATGAACAGACGCTCTTCTTCACCGACGTGCGCATGTACAACAATGTACTCGACGATAACTACCAGTACGGGATGTTCATCCACTCCGGCAGCGACTACGTCCAGAACGTGGTGCTGACCGGTAACGTGTTCTCTCGCAACGACCGCTGGGGCGGTTACCGGCAGCTTCTACTGCGCGGCGGTGACCCGGAGACGGTGCGAGCGCTCAACAACGTCTTCGTCGCTGATGAACCGGGGCGCGTCGGCGTCGTGCAGGATCATGACGGAGCGCGCAGCGTAAGCGAGGTGCAGTCGGCCGGGTGGATCGCCGAACACGGTCTCCGCTACGAGGATAATCTCGACGTGATACCCGGATTCGTGGATGCAGACGGTTACAACCACGCGCTCGCGGATGATAGCCCTCTGCGCAATGCGGGGCGGCCCTTCACCCGGGCGGTGGGTGCCGGAGAGGGTACACAGCTTCCCGTCGAGGACGCGTGGTACTTCTACGACGGCTTCGGCATCGAGGGCGAGCGGGGAGATCTGATCGTGGTAGGTGAAACGCAGCAGCCCGCCCGCGTCGTCGAACGGGACGGCGAGCGGGGCCTGCTCACACTCGACCGCTCGGTAGAATGGCAGGACGCCGATCCGGTGAGCCTTCCGTGGGCGGACGAGGCCCCGGACATCGGCGTGTACGAGCACGGCGCAGATGGCCGACCGAGCGTTCAGGTTGCTGTCGAGCCCTTCATCGCAGAGCCGGGGCAGCCGGTGACACTCCGCGCGGTGCTGCACGGCGAACTCGATCCCGCGGAGATTCGCTGGCAACTCGGCAACGACACCATCGCCGAAGGCGCGGAGGTCACGCACAGATACGAAGAGGAGTATGACTATCCGATCCGGGTGCGGGTGACCGACGTTGAGGGTAATACGCATCGCGGAACAGGCTACGTCGTTGTCGAACGACCGCGCAGCCCGGAACTTCCTCTGCTGTTGACCACCTTCGACGCCGATGACGAGGAGTGGTGGTGGCGCTGGCAGACCTACCGCCCGCAGCCGACGCGGTGGGAGCGCATCCTCGATCCCGACACCGGTCGCGGCTACATGCGCGTTGAGGCACCTGAGGACGGAGCGCGGATGCCCTGCTGGACTCAGCCACCGGGGTGGGACATCGACGAGTTTCCGCTGGTGAGGGTCCGCTACCGAATCGGCGAGGGCACGCCGGCGTCACTGCACCTGCGCGCATTCGGCACCGCCGCCGAGGCTACGAGGGTAGCCATAGTGGCGGTAAGCCCGGAGGAAGGCTTCCCCGAGGAGATGCGCGTGACGGACATGATGCTGCATGATGACGAGCAGTGGCATGAGCTTGAGTTTGATGCGCGCCTGATCCGGGAGCGTTATCCCGCGGTTCAAGTGCTGGAGGCCCTGCGCCTCGGGGCATGGGCGCCCAATAGGGTGACTGAAGGTCACTGGTACGAGGTAGATATGATCTCGATCGGACCGGAGGAATGACGCAGCAGAGGCTGACACAGCGCGTACAGTCACGCGCAGGAAGCAGGCGATGATGCAGCGAGAGGAGATCACGGCGGCAAACTGGCGCCGGTACTCGCACGCGGCGATGCTGCGGGAGCCGATCACGATGGAGGCCGTCGCCGTGCCGGATGAGGCCGTGGCGGGGGATGCGGTGCATCTGCGCCTCGAATACACGCCGCGCGGCTTAGAGCTGCCCGACGGCAGCGAGATCATCATCGCGCCGCCGCGCTTCTGGCGCAAACACCTCGGCATGGCTTTCACCGAGCTCCACTCGCAGTTCGACACCAACACCGAGCGCCATCCCGGCGGCTCGTTCGCGCTGGTCAGGCCATATCGGCCGGAGGGCAGCGATCTGCGAGTGGATTGCGAACTGCGCTCGGGTGGCTTCTACTACCTCTTTCACATGACCCTTCACGGCAGGTTGAAGGACGGCGAGACGCTGGTGCTGTACATGGGCGATCCGATCGGTCCCGCCGCGCAGGTGCCGAAGACCGCCGCCGACCATCCACTACCTACGCTCGTGCGCTTCCCCGATGAGGAGCACTTCCGTGATGTCGCGCAGCCGCCGGTAGTGCGCGCGCGGGGAGGAACCGCCCGCAGGCTACGCGTGCGCTGCCCTGCGGTCTTGTCGCAAGCGACGCAGATGAGGGTGCAGGTCGTGGCCGTGGATGGCATCAGTGAGAACCCGGCCGGCGACTACGAGGGGCGCATCGCATTGTGGAGGCGCGGGACCGAACCATGTTCCGGGATCGATCTTGAGCATTCCAGCGCGAAGAGGCGATCTGAGGGCATTCTGACGACAGGCAAGGGGCAATTCGACTACGTGAACGCGCTCGACGAGGATAACTGCATCTGCGGCCGGAGCAACCCGGTTGGCAGACCTGAGGATTTCGACGGCATGAACGTGTACTTTGGAGACATCCATGTGCACGCTGAGCCGGGCGACGGGTTCGAGACGGCCAGCGATGCCTACGAGTACGGCTATTGGTACTCGGGTCTCGACTTCTGCGCCGTCACGCACCAGCAGAACTCCGCGGCCAGCCTGATCACGCAGGAGGCGTGGGAGCGGCACCTCGGTCTCACCGAGGAGTATCACGAGCCGGGATCGTTCGTGACCATCCCCGGATTTGAGACCTACTGTGAGGGCGGCCACCGGATCGCGTACTTTCGGTCGCTGGACGAGGCCCGGCGCTTCCGTGTCAGTCGCGGGCGGGCTCCCGAGTATGACCTCGGAGATTCTGCGGCGAACCGCTTTCCGACGCCAGAAGACCTGTGGAAAGCCCTCGATGACTATGCCGCCATCACCTGCGTGCATCACACCCGTTACATCTGGCCGGCCGACTGGGGTCGAGATCTCGCTGACGCCGAGCGCTGCATCGAGATCTGGTCGCGCTGGGGGCAGAACGAGGAGGGCGGACCCCACTCCGCCCGTGAGGCGCTGCGCCTCGGACATCGACTCGGCTTCATGGCCTCCACCGACAATCAGTTCGCTCAACCCGGCAACGGACCGTTCGGAGTCAACGATGGTGCCGCCTGTACCGGAGTACTCGCTCCGAAACTCGACCGCGAGGCGCTCTTCGAGGGCCTCAAGCAGCGCCGCTGCTACGCAACGACCGGCGAGAAGATGCTCGTTAACTTCACGCTGGATGGCGAAGCGATGGGATCGCTGCTGGCTGACTACGCGGGCGACCGGGAGTTCCGCTGTGTCGCGGCCGGGACCGAGCGGCTGAAAAGCATCGAACTGGTCCGCAACAACGAGATCATCAGGACGCTGGAGCCGGGAAAGTTGACATTTGCGGACGAGATATGCGACGAGGATCAGCTTGAGGACCTGTGGCTGCCCCCTGCTTACGAAATGGCCGCCCCGTTCGTTTTCTACTACCTGCGCGTAACACAGGTGGACGGTCACCGGGCATGGACCTCACCGATCTGGATATCGCGCTGATCCACTGACTGGCATGCCAGGCGAGTCGGGAGACGCGTGAGACGGTACCTCCCGAAGCACCTGTTGGACGAACTCACCGGCGTTCCACGATGCTCGCGATGCCCCGGAAGAGTTCTACGTCCCCCGGCGGCAGATGGTCAAATGGAGGGTTTCATCCCCGACGTGACTAAGATACATGCGAAATCCAGCCGAACCAGGTCTCGGAGGAATGTAGCCATGAGAACTATTCGGATTGTGACGACTGTGGCGTTGATGGTGACGGTGGCGTGCGGGTTGACGCACGCTACGGAGTACTTCATCGGACCGGACGGGGATGATGAAGCGGCAGGCAGCCGGGAGGCCCCCTGGCGCAGCATCGAGAGGGCCAATGACGCCCTCCGGCCCGGCGACACCGCCGTCTTCTTGCCCGGCGAGTACGCCGGAACGATCTCACCGGCCAACAACGGCCTCGCCGGAGCGCCGATTGCATACCGCTCCGCCGAACCGCGCGCCGCGAGACTGATCCCCGATGACGGAGAGATTATCAGCCTCGATGGTCACGAGCATATCACGATTGCCGACTTTCACATTGACGGGCAGATGCGAGCCAACTGGGGGCAGGTCACCGACTCCGATCACATAACCATCAGCGGCTGCGAAATGCGCAACGGCCCGCGGACGATGGTCTTCCGCGGCTGCACGCACCTCCGTCTGATCGACAATCATCTCAGCGCGGATCGTATGCGTGGGGATATGGTTCATGTGCTGCAATCCAGTGAGGTGCTTATCGAGGGCAATTCAATCACGCGCGTCGGGCATTGCCCGCTTCGCATCGCGAACTGCTTCCACGTGGTCGTGCGCGCAAACGTCTTCCGCGCCGAGTGGGGGCGCAACTACGAATTCTGGCATAACGGCCGGCTGCTGATCGAGGACAATATTATTACACGGGCCCGCGACAGCGCCGGATCCGCCGACAGCCGCGCCAAGAACCTGTACGATGACAGCATCTTCCGCCGCAACCTCGTCTTCGACAACCTTCACACGCCGATGAACTCCGGCAGCTACCTCGGCAGGCGCGCGGGCGCCACCCAGCACGGTTGGGGGGCCTTCGTCGCGGTGAACTCGCGATTCTATCACAACACCATCGCCGACAACCTCGGACACGGTTGGGAGATCGGTGGGGTCAACGTAAGCTCGAATGTGTTCAAGAACAATATCTTCCATCGCAACGACTACGCCGGGATCGGAACCCAGGTCGTTCGCGCCGACGGCCTTAACCGCAGTAACCGCTTCATGACCAATATCCTCAGCGGCGCCGCGCCGGGGGCGCCGACCGTGCGCTTTGCCGGGGACTTCTGGACCACCGACGAGGCGAACGAAAACACTCGTCTGGGAACCGGGGGATTCTGGTCGGAGTTCCATGGCAACATCGACGCCGATCCCGGCTTCGTTGATGCCGCCAACCGCGACTATCGCCTCTCCTCCGAGAGTGCCGCGATCGACGCGGGTACCCCGCTTACGTGGGCACTGGGCGAAGGAACCGGCCGGGAGCTTCCGGTCACCGACGGGACATGGTTCTACGACGGCTTCGGCATCGAGGGTGAAGAGGGCGACTTCATCTCCGTCGGCCACGGTGACAACATCGCGCAGATTCAGCGGATCGAGCCGCAGCCCTACCAGCCGACCATTCTTCATCTGGACCGTGAGGTGACCTGGGAGGACGCCATGCCGGTGAGCCTTCCGTGGGCGGGGGAGGCGCCCGACATCGGCGCGATCCAGCATGGAGCCGCACATCCGACCGCGGTGGTGGCGCTGGCGAATCCGGCGGCAGTGGAGCCGGGTGAGCCCGTAAGCTTCTCGCTGGACACATTCGGCAGGGAGGTCGTGGCCGTCCGGTGGGACTTCGACGACGGGACCGTCTCCGATGAGATGGAACCAACACATGCGTTCGAAGAGTCAGGTCATTACGGAGTAACGGTTCGCGCGACCTTCGCCGACGGCCGACGGGGCGTTGCTCCGGTCTTCGTACATGTCCCACAACGGCTCGATCCACAGGCGCCTCTGGTCGAAGTGGACTTCGAGGATGAGACCCGTGGCGACACCTGGGGCTATCACTTCAAGTTCTACCGTGGTCATCAGACCGAGGCCTCACACGTCGAGCGCCCCGACGGTGAGGGCAAGTGCATGCACATCTACTACAACGATGACAAGGCCAACCGGACGGCGGGGCAGATCGCTCCCGGCGCATGGGACATCGACCGCTACCCGTTAGTGCGCTTCGACTACCGTATCCCCGAAGGCGTGCCGGTCGCGGTCGAGGTGACGCCCTTCCCCGGTCCGGACCGCCCGCGCGGCTTCATCCTCGGTGGGACGGAGAATCGAGTGACGCGCAACGAGGTGCTCGATCTCTACGAGCTTGTCGATGACGGGCAATGGCACACGGTAACCCTCGATGTGCGTGATGTCCAAGAGGCCTATCCCGAGCTTCAGTACCTGCGCCAGTTCATGTTCTACACAAGCTGGAGCGACGATGCAGGGCAGGAGTTCTGGTTCGACAACTTCGCAATCCTGCCGGAGGAATGAGACGGAATCCGCTGGGTGCCCCCTGGGCTGTTGTCTGCTCGGGTGAGGCAGCCGGTGTTAAGCTGCGGGGCCGGGAACTTCGGTAAGTCTTCGGAAAGTGCTTCGTCCATTTGTGCGAACTGTGTAAGGTTCTTTAGCCACAGTGGCAGGCCCTCGAGGCGCGAGAAGAGTTTGGGTCCATCCCTTGACAATCTTCGGGGGGGGTACACTCTACCTACGTGATAAGTCGCCATGTGAGTAGTTACGCCTTTGTTTTTGCGATCAGGAAGGATAGTCAGGTGGAGTGAGAGAATAGGTAGTTGCGCGCAGGTCAACGGAGGAGAAAATGACTTTCATCCGTGGGCGCAACAGCAACCGGACCAGCGTTTATAGGCCGGGCCCGCCGTGCTCGTATCGGAGCATGGGTGGGCTCATTTTTTTGTCTGCAAGAACACTTCCGTCGGTCACAATGCGGCCGTTCAGGCGACCGCATTAGCCGTTTCACAATAGCTCTACGCTAAGAGGAGGTGCTCTGAAGATGTTGACACGGACAAAGGGTTTTACGCTGATCGAATTGCTGGTGGTGATCGCGATTATCGCGATACTGGCGGCGATCCTGTTTCCGGTGTTTGCGCGCGCTCGGGAAAGGGCTCGACAGACTTCATGCCTCAGTAACATTAGGCAGATCACCACTGGGACACTTATGTACGCACAGGACTACGATGACAGATTGCCACGGTCGGGATATTGGGAAGAGACTGCCGATCCCCGCTGGATGCTGCACTGGTACGACGCGATAATGCCGTACCTGATGAATGAGCAGATACTGAACTGTCCAAGCTCGCGCAGCACCAACCCTCGAGATTGGAACTATGGCTTTGTGGTGCAGATCACCGGATACGCGACCCACACTTTCGCTTTTGAACACCCCGATGGAACGAGTATTCCGGCGACACCGGCGCCGGTACTGATGGCAGAGATAGACAGTCCGTCAGAACGCGTCTTCGTCAGCGACGCGCACCACTTCAATACGATGGTGACCTTCTGGTACCGCACCGACAGTCCTCACGACCAGGTGGGTGGCGCGTGGTACTGGGTGGACGGCCGCCACAACGGTGGGGCCAACCTTGGCTTCGTCGATGGCCATGCACGGTGGATGCCGAGTACATCACCCTACGGGCCTCAGAACCCAAACGTCTGTGCTGGACCGATCGATTACTACTATCTCCACTAAAACGATAGTTATCACTCAGAACTCTCGTGGATCTGAAAGAGTAGCAATCTCGCCTCTGTTTCAACGGACGGCTAATGATACGGGTGCGGTTGACGGAAGTTGCCCGGCATTTCCGGAACGTGAGTTTGAGCTAAAGTAATTGCGTTGTCCTCGAGGCACGCGACGATCCCGTCGTTGAATCCAAGGCGGTGAACCGAACTCGCACAGCGGCAAGAGGCCAGGCGTCGGAGTTGATCCGACCGGCTTCAAAATCCATGTGTTCCTTTGTCGCGGCGGAATTTGAAAGCTTGCGGGTCGCAATTCGTACTCACGGCAGGAGCGTCCCGGAATGGAGCTACGGTGAGCCTACACCTCATTTCCACGCTCCTGCCGGTCTTACTTTCCTGCGGGCATCAATATTTGGGCTACCAAGCCACAAGGTGAGTAGTTACCATTGCTTCTAATAATGCCACCCCAACACTCAGGTGATTCACCAATGCTTCACGCAAACACACGATCGCTTCTGGCCGTGACGCTGATCGCCATCTGCTGCGGACTGATCGCGCCGTCACTTCACGCGGCAGACTACTATCTCTCGCCCGAGGGCGATGATGCTAACGAGGGAACACGGGAAGCTCCATGGCAGAGCATAGAGCGCGCCAACGAGGCGCTTGAACCCGGCGACACCGCGATCTTCCTGCCGGGCGAGTACCCCGGTCCGATCAACCCGGCGAACAGCGGGACCGCGGATGCTCCGATCACCTACCGCTCAGCCGAGCGCCGGGCGGCGCGGCTGGTGCGCGGCGAGACCCCGGAGATCATCAGCGTCACCGACCGAGAGCACATCGTCATCGCCGACTTCTTCGTGGACGGTGGTACGCGAACGAACTGGGGAACGATCGCGGACTCGCACAACATCACAGTCGAGGGCTGTGAGATGCGCTCGTTCTTCGGCGGATCTTTCTACATCTTCATGATCAGAGATTCATCGCAGATACGCCTGCTCGACAACGTGTTCGACCGCTCCAACGGTCGCTGTGTGGACATGGTCAAGCTCCTCAGGTGCACCCATGTTCTTTTCGAAGGCAACTCCACCGCGCGTGCCGGGCACAACACGCTGACCATCAGCCGGAGCAACTATGTGGTGGTGCGGGGTAACGTGCTGCACAATGAGTGGGGGCGCAACCATACGCTATGGGACGCCGGGCGCACGCTGATCGAGGGCAATATCATGACCCGCGCCCGTGACAGCGCCGGCTCGGCAGGCAGCGTCTCGCAGACTTCACACGATTACAGCATCGTCCGCTTCAACCGCGTCTTCGACAACCTGCACCGTCCGCTCGCCATGTCGAGTTACATCTATGGGGGCGCAAGCCGCACCGGGCAGTTCCGCGGCCCGTTCGTGAACGTGAACAACCGCTTCTACCACAATGTTTTCGCGGACAATCTGGGCACAGCGATCAGCCTCGGACAGATGAATACCACGACCAATCAGTTCCAAAACAACATCTTCTACCGCAACGATTGGGCGGGCGGCGATGTGCATATCACGCGCCCCGACGGGATAAGCCACGACAACCGCTTCATCACGAACCTCTTCCGCAGCGATGAGCCGGGGCAGGCGCGCGTAAGCTGGGCGGGCAGTATCTGGTCGGTGGAGGAGGCCAACGAGCGAACCCGAACCGTCGGAGACTTCTGGTCCGAGTTCTATCAAAACATCGATGAGGATCCGGACTTCGTGGACTCTCAGAACCGTGACTACCGCCTCAGCCCCGGGAGCGAGGCAATCGACGCGGGCGCGGCTCTGACATGGACTCTCGGTGCAGGAGCCGGACGGGAGTTGCCCGTCGATGACGGCGTCCCGTTCTATGACGGTTTCGGCATCGACGGCGAGGAGGGGGACTTCATCGCGATCGGTAGCGGCGACAACATCGCGCAGATCGAGCGCGTTGAACTGCGCTACCGCCAGGCCGCGATTCTCCACCTCGACCGTGAGGTCACCTGGGAGGATGGAACGCCGGTGAGTATGCCGTGGGCCGGTGAGGCGCCGGATATGGGCGCGTACGAGCACGGCCTCGACAGCGTGCCGCGCATAAGCGCCGTCGCCCGACCCGCGCTCGCCGAACCGGGAGAACCGGTACAGTTCACCCTCGATGCCTCAGGCGGCGAGCTTGAGAGCGTAACCTGGGACTTCGCCGACGGCAACCTCTCCGATGAGATCGAGCCGACCCACACCTTCGAGGATACCGGCCCCTACGGCGTAAGTGTACGCGCGACCTTCAGCGACGGCACGCGAAAGGTGGATGTGGCCTTCGTACGCGTGAGGGAGACCGTCGATCCCTCGGCGCCGTTCGTCGCGGCGGACTTCGAGGAAGAGACCCGCGGGGAGACCTGGGGCTATCACTTCAAGTTCTACCGCGGCCATCAGACCGGCTTCGCTCATGTCGAGCGCGAAGATGATGAAGGCCACTGCATGCACATCTACTACAACGATGACAAGGCCAACCGGACCGCGGCACAGATCGCGCCGGGTGAATGGGACATCGACAGGTACCCGATCGTGCGCTTCGACTACCGCATTCCGCATGGCGTCCCGGTCACGGTAAATCTCACTCCCTTCGATGCCCCCGATCGCCCGAGCAGCTTCATAATCGCCGCCACCGAGAACCAGGCCGCGCGCATAACCGTGCCCGATGGATACACGCTCGTCGATGACGGGGAATGGCACACCCTCACGATGGACGTCCGGGAGGTGCGTGAGGTCTATCCCGACCTTCAGCACCTGCGCCAGTGGATGTTCAACACACCCTGGGCCACGGTACCACCACCGGTAGGCTGGCTGATCTTCCCGGCCGTTGATGCGCCGATCGCGAGCGATCCCGACGGCCCCGACGACGTCGCGACGCTTCGCAACCTCGACATCATGCTGCTGCGCGCTGATGAGCCCGGACAGTGGCTGGAGATGGGATTCACACTGGAGGAGGAAACCACCGGCGAGGTATTCGTTAAGCTGCTCGATCACGACAGTCGGGGCGCGGTGAGCATCATGCTCAACGATGAGATCGTGGTCGAGGACTACGAGCACTGGACCGACGGTACGGTCCCGGCCCGAGTCTCGCTTGGTGAGATGACGCTTCCGGCGGGGGAGCATACGGTACGCGTCGAGGTCCTCGAGCGTCGCGTCGGCATGATCGGTCTCTCCGGTGTCGGCATCCGCCCCGAGGGTACGCCCGATGCGCCGGATCTCTCGCTGGAGGACTTCGAGTTCTGGTTCGACAACTTCTCCATCCTGCCTGAGTGAGCACAGGGGTACTGGTCAAGCTCACAGTGCGAACTCCGGGGAAGCCCGGCTTAGACGAATTCGGGAGGATCATCATGTCCCAAGAGATGCCCGATCTTACGATTGACGAATACATGGCCGCGCTTGCAGGCGATGCGCCCGCGCCCGGAGGAGGCTCCGCGGCGGCGGTTGCAGGGGCGCTGGCGGCGGCCTCCGCGCGCATGGTCGGGAGCTTCACCATCGGAAAGAAGAAGTACGCGGATGTCGAGGACGCGATCCGCGCGCACCTTGAGGCCATCGACCGGCTGAGCGAAGAGATGCTCGCGCTTGTACAGGAGGACGTGGTGGCCTTCGGGGCGGTCGGCGATGCCTACGGTATGCCGCGCAAGAGCGATGAGCAGAAACAGGCGCGATCCGAGGCGATCCAGGCCGCGCTGAGGCAGGCTGCGGAGGTTCCGCTGAAGCTCGTGGCGGCCTGCGCGGAGCTTTCCGGCCACCTCAAGCCGCTCGCACAGAAGGGCAATCAGAATCTCGTCAGCGACGTCGGCGTGGCGGCGAAGCTGTGCCAGGCGGCGTGTGAGTGCGGCTGGCTCAACGTCGAGGTGAACCTCGCGCTGATCGATGACGAGGCCTTCGTGACGGCGAAGCGCGCGCGGCTGCAGTCGATGCTGCGCGACTGCCAGCGCGCGAGTGACGACGCGTGGTGGACGGTCTGCGCGAAGATCACCGGCTGAGGAGGCTTCTGCCGTCGTGAGGCATCGCGCCAGGTGGTGGTCGGCTGATGCGGCACGGCGACTACATCTGTGAACTGAGGGTATGATTGGGGGGGATGAAGTGACGCGGGCCACTCATGAGACAAGGAGAGAGGTGGTTCGATGAGGCGCCGAAGGACGGTCGTTGGCATCGCCATTGGCAGCCTGGTCCTGCTTGCGTGTGCTGAAGTCAGCATGGTCTTGGCTCAGGGATCGCCCCTGGATACCGGGTTACTCGCGGCCCGCGAAAGACGGTACGCGGACGCCATTGAGAACCTGCAGTTGGCCATTGAGCAGATCGACGATATGACTGAACGCGCGCGCATTCAATTGGTCCTCGGCGTATTGCTCAATTGGAACGGACAGCACGATGCAGGGATCGCAATGTTGAAGCGTGTGGTTGACTACGATCCGCGCCTCTTCTGCAGCCTACCGGAAGCGGGTTTCCATTACCTTGCCCCCCAGCCTGAACTCGGCTATGCGTATCGAACAGCCGGTGATTCGAATGCCGCCATCAAATGGTGGGAGGAGTATCTGAGCTGGAGACGGTCCACTTCCGCTCCTCGGGTGTATACCAACACCCTAACAGCCCGTCGCGAACTTGGCGCACGCGGTGAGCTGGTAGCCCCGCCGATGGTTGCACACCCGAATCACGGCTTCATCCCGTCCCGCCCCGTGGATGACGCTCAGCGCCTGCTTGTGCCCGCCGCGAGACTCGCGGAAGCGCTGCCGCTCGAGTGCGAGGCGAGCGAGGACCACGAGACGGTCACCCTTGCGCGCGAGGGCGGTGCGGCGATGACCCTCAGCGCCGGATCGCGGACCGCGGTGGTGGATGGCGCGGAGACCGAGATGGAGGTCGCGCCGCAGTTGATCGAGGAGGAACTGTGGGTACCGTTGCGCTTCGTGGTGGAGGAATTCGGCTATCGGATCGAATGGGAGGCGCCCGCCCGCATCGCGTGGGTGCGGTGGAAGGCAGAGTAGCAGCCAACCGCGAAGATCACCGGGTGAGGTGCATTCTGCCGTCCTGAGATTATGCGTGCAGTGACGACGATTGCCTGAGGGGGACGCCGCAGGTCGTTCGCGACTCATTGACAATTGACCGGAGGATAGCATGACTGCAGAGATACTTGAAGCAAAGCCGATAGTTGAAAAGATGCGCGCGGAACTGGAGGCGCAGGTAGATGCGATGGACCGCGCGCCGGTGCTAGTCGCGCTGATGGCGGGCGATGACGCGGGTGCGCGCGCATACGCGAAGATGCAGGCGAAGGCGTGCGCCGAAGTCGGCATCGAGTACGAGTTACGCGAACTGTCCCGCGACCTCACCGACGAGACGCTGCAGCAGGAGATCCGCAGGCTGAGCATCGATCCCGTGATCGACGGGATCATCCTGCAGAGCCCGCTGCCGGGAGGCCTCGATGAGCCCGCCGCACAGGGCGCGATCGAGCCGGAGAAGGACGTCGATGGCGTGCATCCGATGAACCTCGGGCTGGTGGCGGCGGATCGCGACGCGCTCGCCCCATGCACCGCGCAGTCGGCGGTGCGGCTGATCGAGGAGACGGGCGTGGAGCTTCGCGGGGCGGAGGTAGTGGTGATCGGGCGCTCGGTGATCGTGGGCAAGCCCGCGGCGCTGATGCTGATGGACCGCGGCGCGACGGTGACGGTCTGCCGCTCGACCACGCGCGACCTGGCCTTTCACACGAAGCGCGCGGAGATACTCGTGGTCGCGATCGGGCGCGCGGAGATGATCCGCGGCGAGCAGATCATGCCCGGCGCGGTGGTGATCGACGTGGGAATGAACTACGTTCCCGGCGATGACGGGGCGCGTGGGCGCTACGTGGGCGACGTGGCCTTCGACGAGGCGGTGGAGGTTGCGGGCGCGATCACACCCGTCCCCGGCGGCGTCGGCCCGCTGACGGTGACGATGCTGCTGAAGAACACTGTCGAGGCGGCGAAAAGGACGCGGTAGCGGCTGACGACTGCCCCTCCCTGGCCCTCGCGTCGCGAGGGCCACCCCTCCCCTTTTCGCGCCGACGCCGCCTGCGGCGGGTCGGGCGCGAGGGCAGGAGAGGGGAACGGCGAACGGCCGGGAGGGCACGAAGGCCTCTCTTAATTCCGTGGCACGGACACTCCTGTACGTGCACATTTCGAACGTGGGCGCGCCCGATCTCCGGAACGGAACACGGCAGACGGCAAAAATTGAACGACCGCCCCTCACACACTCACCCGCTCTTCCGCCTCGGCGAGCAACTCTTCCACGTTCACCGGGCGGCCGGTGCGGTCGCACTCGATCGCCGCGAAGACCATCCCCACGGACTTGATGTTATCCCTGATAGCGGTCGGTGACGGGGTGCCGGTCGCGAGATACTGCAGGAACTCCTGTAAGATCGCCTCACCCGGCTCCGGCACATCCGGCGGCTGAGTGACGATCTCGTCCCTGCCATCGACGCGCACAATCTTAACGATGCAATCTGCCCCGACAACCACGGCGCCCTCCTCACACTCCGCACGGTAGTACTCATGATGCCAGGGATTCTCATGACCCTCAGTGGTGCATGAGCCTTCGTAGGCTGCGAAGGCGCCGTCGGTGAGCTTCATCACATAGAGACCGTTGGAGTTGCCCTCAAAGTCCGCCCATGCCGGAATCCAGCCGTAGCCGAAGATCTCCTCGCAGTCGCGCCCCGAGATATTTCGGATCATGTCGAAGTGATGCACTGAGCCCTCGATCAGCAACGCGTGGTCCATCTCGTGGCGGAAGCGCCTGCCCCACGACTTCGGCGGGTTGTAATCGGCGGCAAAGCGCGCGGTCACGTAGCTGAGCCGCCCGACATCCTCATTCTCCACTGCGCCTTGAAAGGCCAGCATGAAAGGCGAGTAGCGATAGTTCTGCACGATCGTGCAGGGCAATTCCGCCCGCTCGACCATTTTCATAATGCGCACCGAGGCGTCCAGCGTGTCGGCGATCGGCTTCTCCATCAGAACCGCGAGGCCGTGTTCACAGGCGGACGCCACGTTCTCCTCGTGAACCCACGGCGGCGTCGCGATTAACGTGAACTCCGCCTCGACCGTGTCCATCGCCTCTTCTGCGTCGCTGAACAGTGCCGACTCGGGCAGGTCGTGCGTCTCCGCTCCCTTTCTCAGCGCCTCCTGCTCGATGTCCACCAAACCGGCGACCTCGACCTCGTCGCTCATCGCCGCGAGCACCTGGTTGGTCCAGTACCCGCCGCGTCCACCACAGCCGACAACTATACAGCGCCTCACATCCATCACTCCTCGCACGTCTCGTCTGACAGGTTCTTCGATAGGATATTCCGCGCCGCTCACTATGGTCCTTGTCGGGAGTGAGGAAATCCGCGCGCCTCCCGTTGACCTGCCGGCCCGCTACACATAGAATGAGCCTGCAAAGGCCGGAGACGAACAGGTCGCAACCCTGTGAGAGTGACGCCCCATGAGTGACAGCAACCTGTCCGATAACAGTCGCGACATCATCATCGACGTTGACCTGCACAGGCGCACCAGCGAGCTTGCCGATGAGAATCTGTCGCTGCTCGATGAACACGGTGTCACCGCCATGGACGTGCTGGGCTCGGTCGGTTCAGGTAAGACCACGCTGATCGGCCAGATCGTGCGCAGGCTCAGGGATCGCCTCTCGATCGCTGTGATCGCCGGGGACATCACCACGCGTATCGACGCGGACCGCATTGAGCGCGAGGGTGTGCCGGTGATCCAGATTCAGACCGGGGGAGCCTGCCATCTCGACGGTGAACTGGTCCGGAGGGGCCTTGAGCGGCTCGACCTCGATGCCGTTGATCTGCTGATCGTCGAGAACGTCGGCAATCTCATCTGCCCTGCGGCGTTCCCGGTCGGCTCACACAGACGGGTGGTTCTGCTGTCGGTGACAGAGGGCCCCTACATGGCGGTCAAGCACCCGATCATGGTGCGGCAGGCCGACGTGGCGGGCATCAACAAGATCGACCTCGCCGACGCGATGGAGGTTGACGTGGCTAAGCTGGCTGAGGATGTGCGGTCGGTGCATCCGGAGATCGAGGTAGTCGCCACCAACGCCCGCGCCGGTGAGGGAATCGATGAGGTGATCGCCGCCCTGGGCCTCTCCGGGGCGAACTCCGGTAGCGACGGTCCGACCGAAAACGAGGGCCGCGATGCATGACGTAGCGGCCGCTCAGCAGATCGCCGCCACCGTGCTCCAGACCGCAAATGAGCAGGAAGCAGAGCTGGTGCGGCGGATCGAGATAGCGCTTGGGGCGATGACGATGATCGATGCTGAGCAGCTTGAGTTCTGGTTGAAACAGGGACTGCGGGGAACGGTGGCGGATGATGCCACGATCGTCATCGAGCAGATGCCTCTCCGCGCGCGCTGCCGGTCCTGTAAGTACGAGGGAGAGATCGAGGTGCCGGATGATCCGATCTACCATCTGATGCCGTTTGTGCCGACCTGCCCGGAGTGCGGCGCAGATCAGCTTGAGGTGCTCGGCGGGGCGGAGTGCGTGGTGCGAAGCATCCGTGTCTCAGACGCGGAGATTGCCGATGAAGCGTGAGAGCGCTCGCGCGCAGCTTCGCAGACTGGGCATTCGCCCCCGCAAGGGGCTGGGGCAGCACTTCCTGGTGAATGAGGATGCGGCGGACAGGATCGTGGAGGCGGCCCTCGAACCGCGGCCGGCGGGCATCATGGAGATTGGACCGGGCCTCGGTGTGCTGACCCGCAGGCTGGTGAAGGCTCCTGTGCCCGTGGTTGCGATAGAGATGGATGAGGCGATGCGCCCGGAGCTTGAGCGTATCCAGCGCGAGCACGGTAACCTCGAGGTGCGCTATCAGGATGTGCTGAAGGCCGACCTTGCGGCGATCAGACGCGCGAGCGGCGAGAAGGCGCCTGATTGGGTGGCGGTGGGCAACATCCCGTATCAGATCACCTCACCCCTGCTGGATAAGCTACTCACAGACGAGCCGCCGTTCGCGGCGATTGTGCTGATGATCCAGCGCGAGGTCGCGGAACGACTGTGCGCCGAACCGGGTGGCAGGGACTACAGTGCGCTCACGCTGCTGGTCAGATTCTACGCGGGGATGCCGGAGATTGTCTCCGAGCTATCGCCCGGGTCGTTCGAACCGCCGCCGAAGGTTGACTCAACGGTGCTACGCCTGATGCCGCGCAGGCCGCCGATCGAGGACCCGAGGCGAAGGGAGTTGTTCTTCAGGCTGGTGAAGGGCGCTTTCGGCCAGCGTCGCAAGCAACTTCCCAACGCGCTGAGCGGATCGCCGCATCTTGAACTTGAGAAGTCGGAAGCCCGCCGGGCGCTGCGCATGGCGGGCATACAGACACGCAGACGCGGTGAGACGCTCTCACTGGAAGAGTTCGTCGAACTCACGGCGGCCATCGAGGAGGTACGCTCGTGAAGTCGGTGAGCCTGCGGGCATTCTGCAAGATCAATCTCTGTCTCGAGGTGCTGGGCCGCCGTGAAGATGGTTATCACGAGCTTGCGACGATCTTCCAGGCCATCTCCCTTGCCGACGTGGTGACGGTCGAGACGCGGGACGAGAGCGTAATCGAACTTGCCGTGCCCGGAGGTGGCGCGCCGGAGGATCGCTCGAATCTGTGCTGGATGGCCGCCGAGACATACCGCGAGCATCGCGGATGGCCCACCGGAGTGTCGATGACGCTGCGAAAAGCTGTCCCCTCGGGCGCGGGCCTCGGCGGAGGCAGCAGCGACGCCGCCGCGGTGCTGATGGGCCTCGCCCAGATCGATGATCGGCCTCCACGATGGGAGGAGCTTAGTCAGTTGGCGAAGGACCTCGGCGCGGATGTTCCCTTCTTTCTCATGAGCGGAGCGGCGCTCGGAGTCGGGCGCGGGGACGATCTCACTTCGCTGCCGGAGATGCCTTCCTGTCGCATCGTGTTGACGCGACCGGATCTCACCATCTCGACCGCCGGGGCCTACAGTATGCTTTCCGAGGATGATTTCACCGACGGTTCGCGCACACGGAAGATGGCGGAAGCGCTCGAACGTGGGGCGCTCTTGCGCGAGATAGCCCCGCATGTGTACAATGGCTTCTCGCGCGCACTGACACACCGATGGCCGCTGCTGGCCGAGTTGAGCGCGAGGCTTTCGAGCGCAGGTGCTTCTGCGGCGCAGATCACCGGATCGGGATCGGCGGTCTTCGGTCTCTTCGACGACGAGGATGAGGCCCGGTCGATGGCGAAACAACTATCTGATGAGGGACTCTGGGTGCGTATTGCCGAACCGGCGCCGTGCGGCGCAGCAATCATCGAGTGAACGGGGTGAAGTTGTGAGTGATGCGAGCGTCTCTATGCCGGCGGCCATCCTCGCTGGCGGGCGAGGCGGGGACAGCATGGCCGAGGATTTCGGGGCACCCTGCAGGGCGCTGGTCGAATTCGCCGGACGCCCGTTGCTGTACCGGGTCGCCGAGGCGCTGGCCCGTGCGGAGACTGTCAGCGACGTGGTCGCGGTGCAGGGACCTGACCGGCTCCTGAGCGAGACGGCTGCCGACCTGCCGGTCGTGACCGCCTCGGGAACGGGCTTCATCGATTCCATGGCCGCGGGAATCGGAGCATTCCCGAACGCGGAGCGGATTCTGGTGGCAACCACCGACCTGCCGCTGCTCACGCCGGAGGCGGTCGATGGCTTCGTACGCTCTTGCCAGAAAATGCATTCTGGGTTATCATATCCCATAGTAGATGTTGAGGCGTTCGAGACAGCCTTCCCCGGTCGCGACAAGACGGTTGCGCGTCTGCGGGAAGGCCGTTTCACCGGCGGTAATCTCGCGGTCGTGACCCGCCGCTTCGTACTTGAACAGGGCCCGGTGATTGCGCGGATATTCAGTCGCCGCAAGAGCCCGGTGCGGATGGCGCGCATCTTCGGTCTGAGCTTCGTGGTCCGACTGATACTCGGATGGCTGACGGTCGAGGACATCGAGCGGAGAGGCTCCGAGATCGTGGGAGCGAAGGTCGCCGCAGTACCGGTCTCGTGGCCGGAGATCGGGTTCGATGTGGACGATGCGGAGGATCTCAAGTTGGCCCGCCGCTTCCTCGATGAGCGGAAGAGCGTCTGAGGCCCGCAGCGGGGTAAGCTGGGGCGTCGCCAAGGGGTAAGGCGCGGGACTTTGGATCCCGTATCGCAGGTTCGAATCCTGCCGCCCCAGCCAGTCTCTCAGCGAATAAGTCTCTCGATCACGCATTGCCCGTGATGTCATAGTCTTTGCGTCTTACTCACGTAACTGCTTCAGATACTCGGCGCAGTCATCCAGCATACTCGTTCGACGCAGCCCAATAACGTACCGAAGAATACCAGAAGCTTACCATGGCCGCTTCGAGACGGTGCATGGGCCAGGAGGCAATTTGTGATGGAGATCATCCCACTGACGGTAGAGTTGCGAGAGGAAACCGGGAAGGGGCCGGCCCGGCGGATGCGCGCGGGCGGCGCCATACCGGCGGTAGTGTACGGACGCGGTCGCGACACGGTGCACGTCGCCGTGGATCAGCAGGAACTCGAGCAAGTCTATAGCGGCGCCGACGCGAATGTGCTGATCGACCTCGAGATTCCGGGAGAGGAGAGCGAGGCGAAGGTGGCCGCGATCGTCAAGGAGCTTCAGCGCGACCCGGTCAGTCGCACGCCCCTTGCCGTGGATTTCCAGTGGATCTCGCTCGAGGAGGCGATCGAGGTTGAGGTCCCGATCGAGGTCAGCGGACATGCGCCCGGCGTTGACGAGGACGGCGGTGTTGTGCAGCAGCAGTTCCACGCAGTGCCGGTGACCTGTCTGCCCACCGAGATCCCGGAGAGCATCGAGGCGGATATCAGCGGCATGGAGATAGGCGATGCGCTGTTCGTGACCGACCTGCCGCAGATCGAGGGCATTACCTACGTGCTGGAGGAAGATGAGGCGGTTCTGACGATCGCTGCGCCGATCAGCGAAGAGGAACTCGAAGCCCGTCTCGAGGACGATCTACTCGAGTCGCTGGTTGATCTTGAGATCGGCGAAGAGGTTGTCGAGGCCGAGGAACTCGTGGGTGAAGAGGTCGAGGAGGAGGGCGAGGAGGCCGAAGCGCCCGAGGGCGCACAGGTGGATGTGCAGGAGGCCGACGAGTCCGAACTCGATCAGTTCGACTAAGCCCCGCGGGGAGCCTGAAGGATGCGTGGGATAATCGGCCTTGGAAACTGCCGGGCCGAGTACACAGGAACAAGACATAACATCGGGTTCGAGGTCGTCGACGCGCTCGCCGAGCGGCATGAGATCCGATTCCGGCGTCCGCGTGCTGCGGCCGTGGCCGGAACCGGAGAGATCGCAGACACCCCGGTGGTCCTTGCGAAGCCGCTCACCATGATGAACCTCAGCGGCGTGGCGGTGCTGCGAATGTGTCACCTGCACGACCTCGGGCCCGAGGATCTCATCGTCGTGGTCGATGACCTGAACCTCGACCTCGGGAAGCTGCGCCTGCGTCGCGGCGGCTCCGAGGGCGGACATAACGGTCTCAAGTCCATCACTGAGAAGCTGCAGACGCGCGACTATCCGCGCCTGCGCATCGGGATCGGCTCTCCTCCCGGCGGCGTGGGTGCAAGAGACTGGGTACTCTCGGAGTTCTCAGCCGAGGAGCGTGAAGAGGCGACTGAGGCAGTGTTACGTGCCTGTGAGTGTGTCGAGATGACAATCATCGAAGGCATCGAGGCGGCGATGAACCAGTTCAACTGACCGGTATGCCGCGCGCCTGTCTGGAGGACCCTGATGGCGCGGAAAGTGCCGAGAAAGCCCGAGCGCAAACTGAGCACCGCCGCGTGGTTCGGCATCGGTTGCGGCGGTGCGCTCCTGATCGGTCTGATAGTGCTGGTTATCCTCTACGCACTCGCGATGAGCGGACCCGCACTTCCCCCGGAGGCCACCGCGAGCCGGGCGACCCCCGAGGAGACCGCCATCCCGGATGCGCCTTCACCTCCCGCGGCACCGGATGAGGGCCGGCCACGTGAGCGTGCCCCCGCTTCACCGCCTCCTCTGAGACAGCAGATCGACTGGGTCGAACAGACCGCGCGCCAGTCCGATCGCCCGGTCCCGACGACGGTGACTGTGCGCCAGGAGGAGCTGAACTCGCTCATTCAGCAGGAGGGCTCTGGAGACATACGCAATATGCGCGTGTACTTTGGCGAGGGCACGATGGCGGCAACAGGAGATGTGCAGTATCGCGGACGTAACGTGAGTCTGACGGTGCGAGCGAGGCCCTTCGTCTCGGGTGGCGAACTCGACGTGGACGTGCTGGAGGTGCGCGTCGGAAGGCTGGCGGCACCATCGCCGGTGAAGGAAGAAGTGCGCGGCCAGTTGCAGCGCGGCGTGCGCGACCTCGCATCTCGCGACAATGTGCGGATTCAATCGGTCACTGTCAATCCCGGTGTCATGATACTCTCTGGACAGGTAGGCGGCCGGTGATTGAAGTCGACACGTGTCGGTCGGCGGTGACCTCAGGATGATGTGGCTTCCCACGACAGCGGTGCTGCTGATCGCGGCACTTGTCGTTATTGTCCTCGTGACCCAGCAGCGGGACGGACGGCGCCTGCGCACAACCCACCTCCGCCTGATGCTGCCCGAACTGCCGGCGGACCTCGATGAGCTTCGGCTCATCTTTCTCTCCGATCTGCATGTGAAACGCCTTTACGTTTCCCGCGAGGATCTCCTGGCGAGTCTACGTGAGATCGCCCCGGATATACTCCTGCTGGGCGGTGATTATACCTACAGCAGCGAACACCGTCTCGAGGCCATCGATCTGATCGCAGCCCTGTCGGCCATCTGTCGCACCTTCGCCGTGCGCGGAAACACCGACCTGAGGCATCGGCTCGACTGCGAGGAACTCAGCAGGGCCCTCCGATCTGGTGGTGGCGCCCTGCTGGTGAACGATGCGGTGCAACTGAAGGTGGGCGACTGCACGCTGGAGATCGTGGGGATCGACAATACGTCGGAGCGTAGCGCGGATCCCAAAGTGAAGCGGATTCCTCTGGATTCAGAGGCGGATCTTCGCATCGGAATGACCCATTCTCCGGAACAGTGGCAGGAACTGGCGGATCTTGAGGCGCATATCTCTGTCTGTGGGCACACGCACGGAGGGCAGGTGCGAATTCCCGGCGCAGAGGCGCTGATCACCCACAGGGCCTATCCGCGCCAGCTTGCAGCGGGGCTGTTTCGACTGGACGAGAGGGCTGAGCGCGTGCCGCAGCGTCTAATCGGTCACTGGAAGCTCCTGAGGCTCAACAAAACGCCGCTGCAGGTGCCCTGCCCGAGTGGACAACTGCTCTACGTCAGCAGGGGCGTGGGAGTGAACTGGCTGCCCGTGCGCGTCTTCTGTCCGCCCGAGATGGTGCTGATGGAGTTGGCACGCGATGAATCGGACGAGGATGAGCCGAACGATGACTGACGACGCGGGTAATGCGCATTACTTTGTGAAGGAGCCAGAGGTGCCGAGTGACCCCCGCACCGTTGAGGCGGAGGTGCGCGGACACCGACTGAGCTTCGTGACCGACCGGGGCGTGTTCTCCTACGGGAAGGTTGACCGAGGCAGCCGCCTGCTGGCCGAGAAGATGGATCTTCCCGAGGAGGGCAGCGTACTCGACTGGGGCTGCGCGTGGGGGCTGGTGGGGATTGTGGCGGCGAGGACATGGCCGGAACTGAGTGTGGTGATGGTTGACATCAACCGCCGGGCGTGCGATCTTGCGCGCAGGAATGTCAGGCGCAACGATGTAGAGGCACAGGTGATCTGCGGCGATGCCCTCCAGGTACTGGCGGGGCGCTGCTTCGATGCAGTCTTATGCAATCCGCCGATCAGCGCGGGTCGGCAGGCGGTGCTGGCTATGGCGGATCAGGCCGCTGAGATGCTGCGAGCAGGCGGAGATCTCTGGATGGTGGCCGCGACGAAGAAAGGCGCGAAGAGCCTGCGGCGCGAACTTGAAGCGCGATTTGCCACGGTGGCGAGAACCGCCATGCGCGGCGGTTTCCGCGTCTATCGTGCCTCCGAGCCTGTGAGTACGAAAGGATGACACTGATGACGGGTAGAGAACGCGTGCTGATGGCGCTGCATCATCAGGAGCCCGATCGGGTCCCGATCCACGACAGTCCATGGGCGACAACGATCGCCCGCTGGCATCGCGAGGGGCTGCCGAAGGATACGACGCCGGCTGAGTACTTCGGCTACGAGTTCTCCGGTATCGGCGCGGATCTGTCGCTGGGTATGGAACCGGAGATAGTCGAGGAGACAGACGAATACGTCATCGAGTGGAACTCGAACGGCGCCCTGCGCAGGAACTTCCGGCACTCCACCTCAACACCTGAGTGCATCGACTTCAGGATAAAGACGCCCGCAGACTGGTACGCATGGAAACAGGAGCTTGAGATCGGGCGCGACCGGATCAACTGGGAGGGCGGACTTCGGGCGATGCGCAGGGCTCGCCAGAGAGGACTGTGGTTCCCCTACCGCGCGGCGACCGGCTATGACAAGACCCAGGGTATTGTGGGCTCCGAGCGACTGCTGATGGCGATGGCGCAGGAGCCGGACTGGTGTGCCGACATGTTTATGACCGCGGCGGATATGATCGTTGAGACCGCGCAGATGATGATCGAGGGCGGCTTCGAGTTCGACGGCGCATTCCTCTGCGATGACATGGGATACCGCAACGGACCGCTCTTCTCCCCGCAGATGTACCGTGATCTGTGCCAACCGGCGCATGCGAAGACCTGCGACTTCTTCCATCGGCATGGCCTGAAGGTGGTACTGCACTCGTGTGGTGATGTGACGGCACTGGTGCCGGACCTCATCGACGCGGGATTCGATTGCCTGCAGCCGCTGGAAGTCAAGGCCGGGATGGACCTGCTCGCGCTGAAGGAGCGCTACGGACAGCAACTCGCCTTCATGGGCGGCATCGATGTCCGAAAGATGGCCGAGGGTGACCCGCGTATCATAGAAGAGGAGATCGCCACGAAGATCGGGATAGCCAGGCGCGGGGGCGGGTACATCTACCATTCGGATCATTCCGTGCCGGACAACGTCAGCTTCGAACAGTACAGATACGTGATGGAACTTGTGCATAAACATGGACAATATGAGGCGTGAGGATTTCTTCCGCGTTGACAGGGGGTAGTGATCCTGTATAATCACGAGTGTTACATGGATGCCCCCACACGGGCACTTGCCGGGCGAGCGGAGACGGAGTTTCGGAACCGCTTCGAGCGCGAACCAGATGTGATCGCGCGCGCCCCCGGACGGTTGGAGATGCTGGGCGGGCACACCGATTACAGCGAGGGCTTCATCATGGCGCTCGCTATCGAGCGTGCCACCGTGGTGGCGGCGGGCGAGCGCGATGATCTGCACCTGCGCGCGTGGAGCGACTGTGATGAGACTGAGGCGAGCTTTGAACTCTCCCGCCTCGATGAGGGACCGTGGGGCCGCTGGTGGGACTACGTTGCGGGCGTGGCGCAGGAGCTTGCGGCCGAGGGCTGTGAGGTTCCGGGCGCGGACCTCGCCATTGTAAGCGACGTCCCGGTCGGTGGCGGGGTATCCTCATCAGCGGCCATCGAGGTCGCCACCGCAATCGCGCTGAGCACTCTCGCAGAATGTTCGATCGATCCCGAGACACTGGCGCTGCTGTGTCAGCGTGCCGAGAACGAGTTCGTCGGGATGCGGTGCGGGATTCTCGATCAGTTTACTTCAGTATTTGCTCGTACAGAGCGAGTTCTCTGGCTGGACTGCCGCACACTGAAGCGGCGTCTGGTGAAGATGGGCTCTGATGAGGCTCGCTTCGTTGTCTGTGATACAAAGAAGCCGCGGGAACTGGTGGGATCGGCGTACAATGAGCGTCGGGCGCAGTGTGAGCAGGCGTCCGAGCTTCTCGGCGTCCGGACGCTGCGCGACGTTGACGAGCCGACACTGGATGCGAACGCGGATCTGCTCGGTGGCACATTGCTGCGGCGCGCGCGCCACGTCGTGACCGAGAACCAGCGTGTGCAGCAGGGTGTGAAGGTCCTCGAAGCGGGCGACGTTGAGGCTCTCGGAACCCTGCTCAACCAGAGCCATCTCAGCCTGCGCGACAACTATGAGGTTAGCTGCAGGGAACTTGAGGCGATGCGCGAGGCGGCGCTGGAAGCAACGGGCTGCTTCGGCGCCCGGCTGATTGGCGCGGGCTTCGGCGGCTGTGTGCTGGCGCTGGTGCGGGCAGAAGCGGAGGATGAGTTCATCACAACGGTTGCGCGGCGCTACGAGACGCAGACGGGGCTTGGGCCCGCGATCTTCGGCACTGATGCCGCGGATGGCGCGGGACTGATCCCCGCCGATGGGGAGGACTGAGCGTTGACACGCAACGAAGAGGTTCAGGCGAAGCTCGAGAAGGTTCGCGCATACATCGGCGAGGCGAATCTGGATGCGATGATACTTACCACCCGGGCAAACTTCGCCTGGCTGACCGCCGGCGGCAGCTCACACGTGGACCTTGGCTCGGCCACCGGAGTGGGATGGCTGGTGGTGACGCCCGATAGTCAGATGCTGGCCTGTGACAACATCGAGGCGGGACGCTTTGTCGAGGAGGAACTCAAAGAGCTACCCTTCGAGGTACATTCGCAGGAGTGGCACGAAGAGGATCGCGCCGCGATGGTAGCCGCGCTTGCACCGGGCAGTGTCGGTGCGGACACACCCCTGGCCTTTGCCGAGGACGTATCTGATGGCTTCAACCGCCTCCGGTGGCGACTGATGGAGCCCGAGATAGAGCGGTATCGTGCGGTTGCGGCGGCGGCCTCTGAGGCGATCGCACAGACCGGTAGAGAGATCGAGCCGGGGATGACCGAACATGAGATTGCCGCGCTGCTGATGCGCCGGACCTTTGCCGCGGGCGCGCAACCCGTAGTCGCACTGATCGCAGCCGATGAACGTGCGTTCAAGTACCGACATCCGATACCGACGGATCTCGTGCTGGAGCGGCACGTCATGGTGGTGCTCGGCGCTTCGAAGTACGGGCTGGGCGTCTACATCACGCGGATGGTGCACTTCGGGGAGCCCCCCGCGGAGATACGCGACAAGCATCGGGCATGCTGCCATGTGGACGCATGCTTCAACCTTGAGTCGAGGCCGGGTGCGGGCGTGAGCGATATCTTCCGGCACGGGATGGCGGCATACGAGGAGAGCGGCTTCGCCCGCGAGTGGCGTCTGCATCATCAGGGCGGCGCGACGGGGTATGCGCCGCGGGAGTACAAAGCGACGTTGAACTCGAAGGAGACGGTGCTCGAGGCCCAGGCGTTTGCATGGAATCCTTCAATAGCAGGAACGAAGTCCGAGGACACGATAATCGCGACCGCGGATGGGCCGGAGTTCCTCAGCGAGCCCGCGGGATGGCCCGTCCTTGAGGTATCTTACGAAGGAACCACGCTGCAACGTCCGGACATACTCGTTCGGTGAATGCGCGCACTCGCTGACCGGAGCGGATGCTCGCTCCGATGGAAGCAGGGGATCGAACAGGTGTATCTGAAAAGTCTGGAGATGCGCGGCTTCAAGAGCTTCGCCAATCACACCGTGCTCGAGTTCGGCGAGGGCCTTACCGCCATTGTGGGACCCAACGGTGTCGGCAAGAGTAACGTTGCCGACGCGGTCCTCTGGGTGCTGGGCGAGCAGAGTAACCGTGCAATCCGCACGCAAACTTCACAGGACGTGATCTTCGCGGGAGCCGAGGGGCGAAGCCCGCTGGGAATGTCTGAAGTGCGGCTGCTGCTGGACAACTCCGATGGGATGCTGCCCGTAGATTTCACCGAGGTCGAGGTCTATCGCCGCCTCTACCGCACCGGAGAGAGCGAGTATGGAATCAATAACTCGAGCTGCCGGCTGCGAGACATTCACGATCTCTTCGTCGACACCGGGGTTGGGCAGGCGGCGTACTCCATCGTCGGGCAGGGCGAGATCGAAGCGATTCTGAGCGTCCGCTCCGAGGACCGGCGCGAGTTGATGGAGGAGGTCGCCGGAATAGGCAAGTACCGGCGTCGCCGCCGGAAGGCTCAGCGGAAGCTGGAGGCGACCGAGGCGAACCTGCGCCGCATCTCCGATATCATCTACGAACTCACCTCGCAGCGCGAGCCGCTGGAGCAGGCCGCGGAGAAGGCGCGGCAGTATCGTGATCTCGACAACCAGCTTCGTGAGCTTGAACTCAAGCTGCTGGCACTCGACTATCGGGACAGGAACGAGCGACTCGGCAAGCTCTCGAACGACCAGGAGATCGGCGCCGCCGATGCCGAAGGCACCCGCTCTCGGATGACGCTCATCGAGACAGAGGAGGAGCGCATCGCGGCAGAACTGCACAGGGGCGAAAACGAACTCTCGAAGCTCCGTGATAAAGCCAGGGAGGCTGAGCGCAGATCGGATCAGACGGAGCGGGCCCACGCGGTGACGCAGGAGAAGCTGAGGTCGGCCCGCGAACGCCTCCGGGATCTGGAGGAGTCGGATCGCGACGACAGTTCGCGGCTCGATGAACTGTCCGGGCAGCTCGAGGAGCTGCGCGCGCGGAGACAGAGGATCCGAGAGCGTACGGAGAAGACCTCGCAGGAGATCGACCGCCTCCGCAGCGACCTCAAGAAGCAGGAGAGGCGGCGCAAGGAATCCCAGAGGCGTCTGAGCAAGCTTCATTCGCAGCGCCAGGAGCAGCAGCAGAATGCCGCGAATCTGCGGCGCGAAGCCGAGGCGATGGAGAGCCTGAAGGAAGAGTTGCGCGAGCGGGTGCAGCGACTTGAGAGCCAGCGCGAGGCCCTGCAGTCACAGGCTGCCGAGGCCCGGGATAAGATGGCGCAGGTTAAGCGCCGGCGGGACGAGTTGGCCGCTAAGGTGAAGACGACGCGCGAGGAGCTTTCGGCGCTCACCGAGCGCCACGACTGGCTGAACCGAACCCTGCGCGAGCACCGCGCGAAGCGTGACATCCTCGCTGGAGCGGCGACCGCAGCCGAGACACGCATGGCCCTGCTGGAGGAGCTTGAGCGGAGCCGCGAGGGCTTCGAGGACTCAGTTCGGGCGACGATGGAAGCCGCCGAGCGGGGAGAGCTTGAAGGCATCCGCGGCGTGGTCGGGGAGCTTATTGAGGTCCCGGCGCGACTCGAGGTCGCAATCGAGGTGGCGCTTGGTGAGCGGCTTCAGTGGATATTGGTGGACAACGAAGAGCAGGCCCTCGCCGGGATCGAATACCTTAGAGAGCATGAACTCGGTGAGGCGACTTTCCTGCCCCTGTCGGTGCTGACAGCGAGCACGCCGCGCACCGCGAGACTCGCCTCCGGCGATGGCTGCCTCGGGGTGGCCTCCAGCCTTGTGAGGACGGAGCGCGAGATGCGCTCGATGCTCGATCATCTTCTGGGTGACTGCCTGATCATGGACGATCTCGAGGCGGCCCGGAGACATCTCAAGCGCATCGGGCATCAGTGCCGGGCGGTCACCGTCGAGGGCGAACTGATCGAGCGGAGCGGAGCGATTCGGGGCGGGTCGCGGGGCGGTGCGACAGTTGAGGTGTTCTCACGCAGGCGCGAGATGGATCAGGTGAGCGCAGAACTGAACCGCCTGAAACATGCGGTAGCAGAGGCGTGGCGCTTCGAAGAGAGCTTCGAGCGTGAGGCGGAGAGGCTCGCGCAGGGGGTGGAGGAGGCCTCTGAAGCGGCGAGCGATGCCCGCACCGAGTTGTCAGAGGCCGAGCGCGACGTCGTCCACATGCAGGATCAGGCTGAGACCGCCATCAGCGCCGCCGCCGAGATCGAGCAGGAGATCGAGGACCTCAAGAAGCGTCTCACCACCACTGCGGGACGTCAGAAGAAGCTGACAGCGGCGGCAGAGGAGATGGAGGTGCAGGTGGCCGAGTTGGCTTCCGAGATTGAGCAGGTCAAGTCGGGGCAGCTTGCTTCCTCAGAGATCGAGAAGCGGCGCTCCGCCGTCACTGACGCAGAGGTTGCGCTGGCCGAGTTGCGGGAGAAGGAGCGCTCTCTGCAGGAACTGGTGCGACACACCGAGGGCGAGCTTGCTCGCGCTCGAAGAGAGATTGAGGTAGCGGAGAAGACACGCGCGAATCTGACCGCTCAGATCGATGAGTTTGAGGGCGAACTCCAGACCACCGCAGAGCGCCTCGAGGAAGAGAAAGAGCAGGCTGAGAAGCTGCGCGAGGTGGTCGGCCGACGCTCCGAAGATGTCGCGACCCTGCGCGAGAAGTTGGAACAGCTTGAGGCATCGAGCCGGAAGCTGCGGCGGGTGCTGGAGAACCAGCAGGAGAAGGTGCAGCGTGCGGAAGTTGCGCTCACACGTGAGCAGGCACAGCTTGAGAGCATCCGCGAGCGTCTTGCCGACGTCTACGAGGTCTCTCCTGAGGAGGCGATGGAGCGCCTCGACGACGACGAACCGAGCAGACAGAAGCTCGCTCGCGACGTAAACTCGCTCAAGCGTGACATCCGCGCACTGGGACACGTGAATCTCAGCGCGATCGATGAGTGTGAGAGGCTCGGGGCACGGGAGGAGTTTCTCAAGGGCCAGCGTGAGGACATGGAGGAGGCACGGGAGGATCTGCTTCAGATTATCGAAGAGATCGATACCGCTGCCGAAGAGGAATTCCTCGCAACCTTCGGGGAGATCGCCGAAGCATTCGAGGAGACCTTCACGACCCTGTTCCACGGCGGCAAGACCGAGCTTTACCTCACCGACAATGACAATCCACTGGAAAGTGGCGTCGAAGTGTTCGCACAGCCGACGGGCAAGCGGCCGAAGCATCTGAGCCTGCTTTCCGGCGGAGAGCGCGCCATGACTGCCCTCGCGCTGCTCTTCGCCATGCTGAAGGTTAAGCCCAGCCCATTCTGCGTGCTCGATGAGATCGACGCTGCGCTCGACGCAACGAACACAGATCGCTTCGTGAAGCTGCTCAAGCAGTTCGCGGATCGATCGCAGTTCATCATCATCACGCATAACCCGCGCACGATGGAGGCGGTGGACCTCCTGCACGGCGTAACCATGCAGGAGGCAGGCGTCTCCCGGCGCATCTCGGTGGAGCTTCGTGACGCACAGGAGCAGGCACGCAGGCAACGCGAGCATGAGCGAAGCCGGTCGACCGCGACTCACGAAGATGCTACGAGCGTGCCGGGCGAAGGATAGCGATTCCGATACGTAAGACGTGCCTCGACGCACGAGGTGGCGGTGGCCGCGCAATCTGACGACATACCAACATACTGAAGGGACGGGTGCACAGTGCTCAGAGGGCTGATGCGCCGCGTGGGCAACGTACTGCGCGGCCGTGCAACACTGGATGAGGAGACCACCGAGGAACTTGAGGCGGCGCTGGTGCAGGCCGACGTGAGTGTGCCGGTGGCGATGGAGATTGTCGAGGAGATGCGGACGGAGGCAGAGCGCAGCCGGGTCACAGATGAAGAGGGCATGATGGATCTGCTGCGCGATCAGGTCCACGAGCGTCTTGAGCCGTTCGAGGGAGAGTTGAACGTCGCCGACGAGCCGCCCACGACCATCCTCGTACTCGGGGTCAACGGGGCCGGCAAGACCACCACGATTGCGAAGCTCGCGTACCTCTTCAAGTCGCGCGGGGACGACGTGCTGCTGGCCGCAGGCGATACCTTCCGGGCGGCGGCAATCGAGCAGCTTCAGACATGGGGCGAACGCGTCGGCTGCCAGGTCGTGGCACAGGAGAAAGGCGCCGATCCGGCCGCGGTGATGTTCGATGCGCTCGATGCCGCAAAGGCGCGCGGGACCGATGTCGTGATCGCCGACACAGCGGGTCGCCTGCACACACAGGTCAACCTGATGGAAGAGTTGCGGAAGATGGCTCGCGTTGTCGAGCGCGCGACCGGACGCCCCACGGATGAGCGCCTGCTGGTGATTGATGCAAATACCGGTCAGAACGCAGTAAACCAGGCACGGCAGTTCAATGAAGCGGTAGGTGTGACCGGGATCGCCATCGCGAAGCTTGACAGCACGGCCCGCGGAGGCGCCCTGCTCTCTCTCACCGCCGAGATGGAAGTCCCGATCAAGTTAGCGGGCGTCGGAGAGAAGATGGAAGACCTTGTACCCTTCTCCGCCCGGGAATTTGCCGACGGCATCGTCTGACCCTGCGAACACCCACGCAGGAGACCGCGCACCCTCGTCGAATCGAGTGTTGAGGGAGATGATCCTATGGAGCGGCTGTGTGAGAAGGCGGTCGAGGCCGCGGGGGGCGCCGGAGCCTCCTACGCCGACGCGCGATGCATCGACCATCGGCACGAACGCATCGGCACGAAGAACGGCGCGACTGAGGTGCTGTCGGATGAACGTGACCGTGGCCTCGGCGTGCGCGTCATTGCCGACGGCTCATGGGGCTTCGCCGGGACGGCCGATCTCTCGGACGCGGGACTTCGGGCGGTCGCACGCCGGGCGGTAGATCTCGCACGTGCCGCGGCGCCGACCCGCGAGGAACCGGTACAACTTGCCGACGCGGAACCGGTCATCGACAGTGTGGTGGCTAAGGCTGAGATAGATCCCGACGAAGTGCCCGCAAGCGAGCGGGTTGAGATCCTCATGGAGTGCGACCGCCTGATGCGTGACGAGGGTGTGGACATCGCCGAGGGATACATCAGCGCCCGGCGCATCAACAAGCACTTCGCTTCGACCGAGGGGGCGTCGATCTACCAGGAGCGCGTGGAGACCGGGGCGGGGTTGCAGGCGACCTCTATCGGCGAGGCGGGAGCGCAGCGGCGCTCATATCCCTCATCCCACGGCGGGCAGGTGATGGCACGGGGCTTCGAGTTGCTCGATGAGCTTGATCTTCCGGGACACGCGGCCGGGGTCGCGGCCGAGGCCCGTCAGCTTCTCGACGCCGACGAATGTCCCTCCGGGCGCATGGACCTGATTCTTGCGGGCGGGCAGCTTGCCCTCCAGATTCACGAGTCCTGTGGTCATCCCATCGAACTCGATCGCGTCTTCGGGACTGAGGCGGCATACGCGGGCACCAGCTTCCTCACCCCGGAGAGGCTCGGTGAGTTTCGCTATGGCTCCGAGAAGGTGAACATAACCGCGGATGCGACGCTCGAGGGCGGCCTCGGCTCATTCGCGTACGATGACGAAGGCGTCCCGGCGCAGAGAAGCTGGATAGTCAGGGATGGCATCTTCGTCGGCTACCTCACCTCGCGGGAGACCGCGGCCCAACTCGGTCTTGAGTCGAGTAACGGTTGCATGCGCGCGGACGGTTGGGCGCGCCTGCCCTTGATTCGCATGACGAATATCAACCTCGAACCGGGCTCCGAGACGGTAGAGGAGATAATCGGCGGGACCGAGCGCGGGATCATGATGGAGGACAATCTCAGTTGGAGTATCGACGATCGACGACTCAACTTCCAGTTCGGCTGCGAACTCGGCTGGCTGATCGAGGATGGCGAGATCGTCGGCATGGTGCGCAAGCCGACCTACACGGGCATCACGCCACAGTTCTGGGCCGCCTGCGACGCGGTCGCCGACGAGGCGACTTGGAGGATTCAGGGGGTCGCGAACTGCGGCAAGGGGGAACCGGGGCAGATTGCGCGAGTCGGGCATGGCATATCAGCGGCTCGATTCCGCGATGTTGAGGTGGGAGTTGGTGCAGATGAGTGAGGCCATGTTGCTGGGAAGAGACGAAGCGATGGCGATCTGCGAGCGTGCTCTTGCCGCCTCGCGAGCCGACGAAACCGAGGTCAATCTGCTCGCCGCGGCCGAGGGCCTGACGCGCTTTGCGGATAACCATATCCATCAGAACGTTGCCGAAACCAACTACCATGTCATAATCCGTGCCGCTTTCGAGAATCAGGTGGGGATCGCAACCACCAACGACATCTCCTCCGATGGAGTAGAGGACGCCCTGCGCCGGGCCACGGTGTTGGCGGAGGTCGCCAGTCCCGATGAACGTTATCCGGGGCTGCCCGCACCGGGTGAACAGCCCACTCCGCTCAACGGATTCACCGCCACTGCCGAGTTCGATGCCGCCCGGCGGGCGCAGGCCGCGCGTATCTGCATCAAGGTGGCGAAAGAGCGCGGGCAGAGCGCAGCCGGCGCCTGTTCGACCGGCGTCAGCGCTCACGCTGTGGCGAACTCACTGGGAGTGCTCGCGTGGCAGGAGAGCACACGCGCAAACCTGCGCATGGTCTTCTCAGGCGATGATTCGTCCGGATACGCAGCAAAGTATGCGGAGGATGCTTCGGAGATCCAGCCGCGCGCGCTTGCTGAGACCGCCGCGGGAAAATGCAAGCGTTCAGCGAATCCGAAGCCCTTCGATCCCGGAAGGTGTGACGTCGTACTCGAACCCGCCGCGGTCGCGGACATGATATGGTTCCTCGGGATAAGCGCCTTTGGAGGCCTTGCTTACCATGAGGGGAGAAGCGCGATCAGCGGACGGCTCGGGGAACAGGTCTGTGGCGACAATATCGCGCTGATCGATGATCCGCTGGACCCGCGTGGTCTGCGTAGAGCCTTCGACTTCGAGGGCGTGCCGTGCTCGCGAGTTGAGTTGATTGCCGACGGTGTGACGGGGGCGGTGGTGCATGACAGTCGCACCGCGAAGCTGGAGGATGCTCGTTCGACCGGCCACGCGCTTCCCCCTTCGAGCAGCCACGGCCCTGTGCCGATGAATCTGTTCCTGCGTCCGGGCGGGGCCGCCATGGATGAGATGGTCGGAGCAACCGACCGTGGCCTGCTGGTGACACGTTTCCATTATACGAATCTCGTCGATCCCAGCGCCGCGGTACTCACGGGCATGACGCGCGACGGCATTTTCCTCATCGAGAATGGAGAGGTTGCCGGTGGTGTGCGGAATCTGCGTTTCACCGAGGCAATCCTCGAAGCTCTCTCGCGGGTTGAGATGATCGGCCGGGAGGGTCGTCTTGCTTCATACGCGTGGGCTCCCCCCCTGCTGATCCGCGACTTCCACTTCTCCGGGACAACCGAGTTCTGAGCCCATGCGGCTTCCCTGATATGAGTCACAAAGACGCCGTCAGCGAATCTTATGACCGCGCCTACGACCGGAAAGGGCCTCTCTTCGGCCTGCGCCCCGACCCGGCGCTCGCCGCACTGGTCACGGAACGAGCCCTCAGCGGCATTGCGCTGGACATCGGCGCCGGCGATGGTCGCCACTCGGTGCTGCTGGCACGGAGGGGTTTCTCAGTCGAGGCGATTGACTTATCAGAGACCGGTATCGCGCACATCACAGAGTTGGCAAGGCGCGCTCACCTGAGTATCACCGCGAGGGTAGCGGACGTCTCCGCACCCGACGCATTTGTGGGGCCCTACGATCTGATCGTGGCCGATACGGTGCTCGGGCACTTCAGCCAGAGTGAGGTTCCGAAGATCGGAGCGAGGATCGCTGAGGCGCTTGCACCCGGCGGATGGCTGTTCGTAACGGCATTTGCCGATGATGACCCGCTTGAGAGTGAGTTCGCCGATCCGGGTGGGACTTACTTCTCCCGCGATAGCCTCGTCGCTGTCTTCTCGAGCCTGAGAGTCGAGAGCTGTGAAAAGCTCACCCCAGTCGATCACACACATGGTGAAGCGCATCGTCACAGCGTGCTGCGCCTGATCGCATACAAGGAGGACATTTGATGGATCTGCAGGGGAAGGTAGTGCTGGTGACCGGTGGAGCCGGTCATCTCGGGAAGGCTGTGACGCGTTATCTGCTCGAGACGGAAGCCGAGGTCGTGGTCTGCGAGCATAATACTGAGAAGCTCGGTAGATTCGCGGAGGAGATGTCCGCAGAGGAGCGAATTACGACCATCGCTTGTGACGTCACTGATGAGGGTGAGGTCGAGGCGATGATGGCGCAGATTCACGGCGACAACGGCGGTCCTGATGCGCTGCTGAACATCGTCGGGGGCTTCACCGGGGGCGCGACAATTGCCGAGACTGAGCTAAGCGCCTGGCGGGAGATGTTCGAGTTGAACCTGACCTCGACGTTCCTGTGCTCGAAGCATGCGCTGCGTTACATGCTGCAGGTGGATCGCGGCCGGATCGTCAGCATCTCGTCGAAGGCCGCCGCCGACCTTCCGGGAGGCCGTGCGGCCTACGCCGTGGCGAAGGCGGGAGTGCTCAATCTTACCGCGTGCATGGCCGAAGAGATTGCGGACACGGGCGTGGCCTGTGCGGCGGTGATGCCGTCGATTATAGACACGCCGGTAACGCGCGAGGCGCGTCCGAATGCGGACTTCTCCCGCTGGGTCAAGCCGCAGCAGATCGCGGAGGTGCTGGGCTGGCTCATCAGCGACGAGGCGGGTTCGGTGAACGGCTCGGTACTCCGCCTCTACGGTGCGCTGACTTGAATTACCGTCCGAGCGCCAGCCTGTAGTGAACCGCGGTTAACTGCCGTAGACCTCATCCGGGTCGAAGACCTTTTCCTGAATGATCTCCCACTGCCCGTCTCGCAGTTCACGGTAGAAACACGATCGGTAGCCTTCGTGGCAGGCGCCGCTCGTCTGCTCGACGCCCAGCATCAGTACGTCTGCATCACAGTCAGTCCGGATCCAGTGAACCTTCTGCACATTGCCTGAGGTCTCGCCCTTCACCCACGACTTCTGCCGCGAGCGACTCCAGTAAGTCGCTTTCCGCGTCTCCACGGTCTGCTTGACCGCATCTTCGTTCATCCACGCGACCATCAGGACCTCGCCGCTACCGTGGTCGCAGACCACCGCGGGAATCAGGCCCTGTCCATTGAACTTGAGTTCATCGGTGAACACTTCAGTCCTCCTCGCCGTTCCAGTGCTCTCTCAGCAACTGCTGCACTTCGCGCAGTGAGACGTCGTACCAGTGCCTGTATGCGCTTGCGACCGCGAAGCGCAGGCCGGTGCGGATATTGCAGCAGTACACGCAATCGACGTCATCAACGATGCTCTCGATGCTGGTCAGCGGAGCCGTCGGTACCGCGACTGCCATCCACGCGGGGTTGCCGCCCCCAACGGCGTCGATCGCCGTCATCATGGTGAAGCCCGAGGCGAGGCCGTCATCGACCAGTATCACTGTGCGCCCCTCTACGGAGGGCAGGGGACCGTCCCCCCGCAATTCCCGCACGCGTCGGCGCACCTTCTCGCGCGTGGCCTCGATCCCGCTCTCGACATCTTCGGTGCCGAGGGATAGTCTGTCTATCAATGGCTCGTTGAGACGCACGGTTCCATCGAACGCAACCGCGCCGTAGCCCGCCTCGGGATTCCATGGCAGCGTGATCTTGCTCACGACCGCCACATCCAACTCGAGGTCCAGCGCGTCGGCGAGCGCAGCCGCAACCGGAACACCTCCGGCAGGGATGCCCAGCACAAGCGCGTCGGCCCCGGCGTAGTTCTCAATCAACCTCGCAAGCTTCTCTCCGGCCTCGCGCCGGTCGGCGAATACCCCGACCCGATCGCGCAGATCGGGGGTCTCCACGACTCCATCGGGACAGTCGTTCTCCACACTCACTCCAACCCCTCCTCAGTTCCGATTGCTACAGGCGCACCGGCACTCCGCGCTCCGCGAGTTCCTCCTTGCACTGTCGGATGGTCAACTCACGGAAGTGAAAGATGCTCGCCGCCAGAACCGCATCGGCCTTCCCGTAATCCAGTGCCTCGTAAAGGTGCTCTATGGTACCTGCGCCGCCCGAGGCGATTACCGGGATCCCCGCGTGCTCGCTGATACGTCGCAGAAGCTCTACATCGTAGCCTGCCTTGGTTCCGTCCGCGTCGATACTCGTGACCAGAAGCTCTCCCGCGCCAAGCTCCTCAGCGCGTCGCGCATACTCCAGCGCATCGATCTCGGTCTGGCGGGTGCCTCCGTGAGTGTGTACGCGCCACTCGATCTGCTCGTCGGGGGCCGGACCGAGGTTCTCCTCGTCACCCACCACGCGCTTTGCATCGATTGCCACCACAATGCACTGTGAGCCGAAACGCTCCGCGCCCTCGGTGATGAGGTCGGGCTTCTCGACTGCGGCGGTCATGATAGAGACCTTGTCAGCGCCCGCCTGAGTGGTGTCACGGATGTCCTCGATCGTGCGTATCCCGCCGCCGACGGTGAAGGGGATGAATATCTCCTCCGCAGTACGCCGCACGATGTCGAGCACCGTGTCCCGGTGTTCGAGCGATGCGGTTATATCGAGGAGGGTAAGCTCATCGGCTCCCTCGCCGTTATACCATGCCGCCTGCTCCACCGGATCACCGGCATCACGGAAATCCACGTAGTTGACGCCCTTCACCACGCGTCCATCTTTCACGTCAAGGCACGGAATGATTCGCTTTGCAAGCATGTCGCCTTCTCCCGTCATGTACGGCTTGAAAGTTGCCTCAACTCTCGGCGAGTGCAACGGCCTCAGGCAGTGGAAGGTCGCCGGTGTATATTGCACGGCCCGAGATTGCTCCCACAACTCCGAGCGGCTCCAGTTCTTTGAGCGCGCGCACATCGTCGAGTGACTTCACGCCACCCGCCGCGATGATGCGCAGGCCTGTATTCTCCGCTATCTCGCGCAGGGCAGGCAGGTTCGGTCCGGTGAGCATACCGTCGCGCGAGATATCCGTGTGCACGATCTCCTTCACGCCCATCTCCTCTACCCGGCGAGCGAACTGCAGTGCCGAGATCTCGCTTGTCTCGACCCAGCCCTCAATTGCCACCCGCCCGTCGCGGGCATCCACGCTGACACAGATCGCGTCACCGAAGCGGTCGAGCGCACTTTCGAGCACCTCCGGGCTGGTGAGTGCGCTGGTTCCGAGCAGCACCCAGCGTACTCCCAGTTCGAGCACCGTCTCGATGTCCTCCAGCGTGCGCAGGCCGCCGCCCATGTCCACGGGTATGTCGATGGCGCGGCAGATCGCGCCGAGCGCGTCGAGATTCATCGGGCGCCCCTCTATCGCCCCGTCGAGGTCCACCACATGCATCCGACCGGCGCCTTCGCTCTCCCATCGCCTCGCCATCGCGGCAGGATCGTCGGAGTAGACCGTGCGCTTCGCCATGTCGCCACGCTCGAGGCGGACGACCTCCCCCTGCGACAGGTCGATGGCCGGGATCACTATCACTGGCCTTCTACCACCTTTACGAAGTTACGCAGGATCTGCAGCCCGGTCTCAGAACTCTTCTCCGGGTGAAACTGTGTCGCGAACAGGTTCCCCCGCCGGATCGCCGAGCAGAACTCGTAACTATATTCCGTGGTGGTAGCTATCACTGACTCATCCTCGGGTACCACATGGTAGGAGTGGACGAAATAGACGTAGGATCCGTCCGGGACACCTTCGAGTTGCGGGCAGTCCTGCCGCTTTTCGATCTGATTCCAGCCGATCTGCGGGATTTTGCGATCGTGACTGAACCGGACGACCCGCCCCGGAACGATGTCGAGACCCGCGTGTGTGCCCATCTCCTCGCTCTCACCAAAGAGTAGTTGCAGACCCAGACAGATGCCGAGGAAGGGCCTGTCCGCGGCAACATAATCGCGGATCGCCTCGACGAGACTGTACTCGCGCAGATTCTCCATGCAATCGCCAAAGGCGCCCACACCCGGAAGAATCGCGCCATCAGCAGACGACAGTCCATCGGGGGCGCTGGTGATCTCAAATTCGCACCCTATGAAGCGCAGCGCGTTGCTGACGCTTCCGAGGTTACCCATACCGTAGTCTATCAGGGCGATCATCGCATGCTCCTTCTATCCGAAGCGGCGTGTGCGGGGGTGATCGTGATGGGTGTGCTTCTCTGCGAGGCGGGACCCCGCTCCCGCGCTGCGCCATCGATCTTCGCCGTCAGGTCGTCACAGTGTACCCTTCGTCGAAGGCACTCCGGTCACCCGCTCGTCAACTCTGGTCGCGGCGTCGAGAGCCCGCGCGAATGACTTGAATGCGCCCTCAGCGATGTGATGCGAATTCGCGCCGGACAGTTGCAGCAGATGCAGCGCCATCGCGGCGTTGCTCGCAACCGCCGTGAAGAACTCGTTCAAAAGCTCTGTGTCGAACTCGCCGATCTTCTCGGTCGGCATCTGCAGTTCACAGTTGCACCACGAGCGGCCGCTGAGGTCGAGGCTCACCATGATAAGCGCCTCATCCATCGGACACGCGGCCATCCCGTAGCGTACCAGGCCCGACTTGTCTCCCACCGCGGTGGCGATTGCCGAGCCCAGAACTATCCCGACGTCCTCCACGAGGTGATGGTAGTCAACATGCACATCGCCCTCGCCCTTCACAGTGAGATCAAAGAGCCCATGACGCGCGATGTGTGTTAGCATGTGATCGAAGAACCCGACGCCGGTGTCTATCCGCGCCTCCCCACGGCCATCCAGCACCAGCTCGAGAGATATCTCTGTCTCAGTTGTACTCCGCTCGATTCTGGCGACGCGCTCGCTCATGGTCGGCTCTCCTTCCGATCTGTGGGGCTGTGACCGGCCCTGCGCCGCAGGCTGACGGCGGCGGCGTGTGCGTCGAGGCCCTCGGCCTCGGCAAGTATCTCCACGTCGCGCGCGAGGCGCCCAAAGCCGCGCTCGCCCGCGTGAATCAGTGACGAGCGCTTAAGGAAATCGTGCACCGACAGGCCCGAAGAGAAGCGGGCCGCACCGCCGGTGGGGAGCACGTGGCTCGGGCCCGCGGCGTAATCGCCCAGCGGCACCGTTGCCAGTGATCCAAGGAAGATCGCTCCGGCGCTGTCGATCGACTCCAGCAGCGCCAGCGGATCGTCAACTGCAAGCTGCAGGTGCTCCGGCGCCAGTTCATTCGCGACCGTGGCTGCCGCCTCCATGTCGGAGACGAGCGCGATCATGCCATGCTCGGAAAGCGACTGTCTCACCAGATCTGCACGCTGCAGCTTCGCAACCTGCGTATCTATCGCAAGCACCACCGCTCGGGCAAGGTCCTCTGAGGGAGTCGCCAGCATGACGGTATTGTCCCCTGTGTGCTCCGCCTGGCAGAGGAGATCCGCGGCCATCCATGCCGGATCGGCGTGAGCGTCCGCTATGACCATAGACTCGCTGGGACCGGCGAGGTTGTCGATCCCCACCCGGCCGAAGACGAGCCGCTTCGCCGCGATTACGTAAGGATTACCGGGTCCCACCACCACCGAGACCGGCTCAACCGTCTCAGTGCCGAATGCGAGGGCAGCGATCGCCTGGGCCCCGGCCATCCTGTAGATCTCGCTCACGCCCGACTCGGATGCCGCGACCAGCACCAGCGGATGGATCGTGCCGTCCTTGCGCGGCGGTGTCGCCATGCAGATGCGCTCAACGCCCGCGGCCTTCGCCGGCTCCACGGACATCGCCACGGTCGCGAACAGGGGTGCACTGAAGCCGGGAACATGTACCCCCACCGCGTCCACCGCCCGGACGCGCTCCCCGAGCATCATGCCGTCAAAGTCCTCTAACCACGACCGCGGCATCTGCCGCTCGTGGTAGTCCAGTACATTCTCCCGAGCACGCCGGTACGCCCGCACCCATTCCATGGGCGCCTCATCGTAAGCCGCCTGAATCTCGTCGGGGTCCACGATGAGTTGGCTCGCGTCGAAGGTCGGACAGTCAAACTGTCGCGTGTAATCAACCACCGCTTCGTCGCCCTCGGCAGCGACCCGCTCCACTATCTCGCGCGCGGACTGCTCGATGTGTGCGGGCTCACGCCGAAGATGCCGCTCTTTGAGTTCCCTGACGCAGACTTCAAAGTCATTTCTGCCGTCGATGACGCTGATGAGGTCCGACAGAGTGACCCACCTCCGGGCCGGCATATGGTAGGGCGCTCTTCCGGCGTGTGAGACCGCTCAATTGCGAATGACACGCACGCCTTCAACCCACCCGAGCCGCTGCATGGCTGCAGTGAATCCGTTGTCTCCGTCAACTGTGTATGATTGCCCGAGACTGATGGCGCGATCGCCGTCTGGCCCCGGCACGCGGATGGTGATCGGCTGGATACCGGGATGATCGTAGATGGCCTGGCGCAGTTCCTCGACTACTGCGTCGGCATCGGACTGCGGTCGCAGGCATATCTCGACTCGTGTCGGGTTCGCTGTCCTGCGCTGCTCCTCCCGCCTGCGCCGCTTGCCCTCGCGCGCCTGCTGGGCGTCCTTGATCCGCTGCTCGGAGATGGTGTTGGCATTCGGCAGCAGTGAGATTCTGTTCGCCAGCAATCGCGCCTCCTCCATCTCCTCACCGCCGGCCCCGGTGGTCGTCTTCAATTCGAGCTTCGCTGTGACGATCACGATGTTGTCATTCTCGATGATATCGCTTCGCTCGCTGAACAGACGCGGGAAGACTGTGACCTCCGCCTCGCTGTCGAAGTCACCGAGAGTGAAGAAGCACATCTGGTCACCGTTGCGCGTTGTGTGTTCCTTGAAGCTGCGGATGATCCCACCCACGACCACCTCGTGTCCATCGGGGAACTCGGTGAGTTCGGCCAGACGCACGTTGGTGCATTGCTCGATCTTCTCGGCGGCCTGCTGGAGCGGATTCTCCGACACCCAGACACCGAGAAGCTCCTTCTCCAGGCGCAGCTTCTCCTGATCGGGCATCGGCGGAACATCCGGCAACTGCACGCCCTCCATCTGCTCCAGTTCCTCCGAGCCACCGAAGAGTGAGTCCTGGCCGATCTGCATATTCGTCTGCCGCTGCTTCCCCGCCGAGTGTGCTGCAGGTGCGGCGGCGAGCAACGCCGCGCGGTCTCCGAACTCATCGAAGGCCCCCGCCTCTATCAGCGTCTCCAGGGTGGACAGTTGCATCTGCTCAGAAGGCATCCTCGCACAGAAGTCAGACAGGCCATTGAAGGCTCCGTTGTCATTCCGTTCCCTGCAGATCGCCTCCGCGGTGCTGTGCCCGACGTTCTTGATCGCCGCCAGTCCGTAGGTGATCGCTCCCTCGTGATTCACCGAGAACTCGGCATCAGATACATTGACCGATGGTGGCAGTACCTCAAGCCCCATCGCCCGCTGGCAGGCGGTCACATACTTCGCAACATCCTCGCTGCTGTCCATCACAGTCGTCAGATGCGAGGCCATGTACTCCGCCGGGTAGTTCGCCTTCAGATATGCGGTCCAGTATACAACCAGGGCGTAGCCGGTGCTGTGCGATTTGTTGAACCCGTAGTTGGAGAACGTCTCCATCCGCTGGAAGATGTCCTCTGCGCACGCACGGTCGATGCCGTTGTTAACGCAGCCCTCGATGAACAGTGGCTTCATCTGCTCCATCTGCGCCTGCCGCTTCTTCGCCATCGCGCGCATGATCAGTTCCGCCTGCGGCATGCTGAATCCCGCAAGTTCGCTTGCGGTGCGCATTACCTGCTCCTGATACAGGATGATTCCGTAGGTCTCCTCAAGGATCGGACGCAGGTCCTCATGCGGGTACGTCACCTCCGCCCCATGCCTGCGCTCGCACAACTCGTCCGCGAACTGCATCGGCCCGGGGCGGTACAGCGCGATCATCTGGATAATATGCTGGAAGTTGTTCGGTTTAAGCTGGCGCAGGATACGCCTCATACCCTCGCTCTCAAGCTGAAAGACAGCGTCCGTCTCGCCCTTCGAGAGCATCTCGTAGGTGTCAGGATCGTCGAGGGACATGTTCAGCGGATCTATCTCGACCCCGTGGCGCTGCCTCACCAGTCGAATCGTGTTGCTGACCACCTGCAGGGTCTTCAGCCCGAGGAAGTCGATCTTGACCAGCCCGACGTCCTCGACCGGCTTCATCGAGTACTGCGTGACCGGCATCGTCTCATCCTCATCACGCTTGAGGGGGACCTTCTGCATGAGCGGCTCGTCCGAGACGACCACGGCGGCGGCGTGGACCGAGCAGTGCCGCGAGAGGCCCTCGAGATGGCGCGCGGTGTTGAGCACCTCGGCGAGTTCCGGCTCCTGATCTGACAGTCGGGCAAGCTCTCCTCCCGCTTCGACTGCCTCCTCAATGGTGGTGCCGCCCGGGACGAGCTTCGCCAGTCGGTCCACCCGGTCGAGATCGACGTCGAGCGCCCTGCCGACATCGCGGATCGCCGCCCGCGCACCAAGCGTGTTGAAGGTTATCACCTGTGCAACGTGATTCTCGCCCCAGCGTTCCTTGCAGAACTCGATGATCTCATGCCGGCGATCGTCCGGGAAGTCGAGATCGATGTCAGGCGGGCTCTCGCGGTCCGGATTGAGCATCCGCTCGAAGATCAGGCCGTGCTCGATCGGATCGAGCTGTGTGATGCCAAGGGTGTATCCCACCATCGATCCGGTGGCCGAGCCCCGCCCGGGGCCGATCAGCATGTCGCGACGCTGCGCCTCGTTGCACAGGTCGGCCACGATGAGGAAGTATCCCGAGTAGTTCTTCTGCCGGATAACATCAAGCTCGTAATCGAGGCGTTCAAGCACCTCGGGGGGGGCCTCTTCCGGTTCGCAGCCGTAGCGCTCGTGCACACCTTCGAGGCAGCGCTCGCGCAGGAAGGTGTCAAGCGTATGTCCTTCAGGGACATCGTAGTGTGGGAGGCGCAGGGTTCCCAGTTCCAGCTCAACCTCGCAACGCTCCGCGATCTCCGCGGTGTTGCTCAGCGCCTCCGGATGATCCGGGAAGAGTTGGGCCATCTCCTCGGCGGACTTGAGGTAGAACTCCTCGCCCTCCATACGCATCCGTTTCTCGTCATTGACGCACGAGTTGGTGCCGATGCACAGCAGTACATCCTGATAGCGCCGCTCCTCGCGCCTGAGATAGTGCGCATCGTTGGTGGCGACCAGGGGGATATCGAGGTCCTGCGCGACCTCGATGAGTCCGGGCAGCACTTCCCGCTGCTGTTCAATGCCGTGATCCTGCAGTTCGATGAAATAATTGTCGGGACCGAATATCTCGCGGTACTGTCCCGCCACCTGCCGCGCACCGGCCCCGTCGCCGTTGGTAAGCAGTTGCGGCACCTGTCCCTGAAGGCATCCGCTGAGGCAGATCAGCCCATCGGCGCACTCGGTGAGAAGCTCGAGATCAACGCGCGGGTTGTAGTAGTGCCCCTCCAGCGACGCAAGCGAAGCGAGCTTCACGAGGTTGCGATATCCCTCCAGGTTCTCCGCCAGAAGGACCAGGTGGTAGGCGCTGCGGTCCTTGCGAGGGTCGCGATCGAATCGGGTGCGTCGAGCGACGTACACCTCGCAGCCGATGATCGGCTTGATGCCGACCTCCTCGCACTCCCGGTAGAAGTCGACCGCCCCGTACATGACACCGTGGTCGCTGAGGGCGATCGCGGGCATCTCCATCTCGGCGGCCCTGCGGGGCAGCTCAGACAGCGCGATAGCACCGTCAAGCAGGCTGTACTCTGAGTGTACATGCAGATGCACGAAGGGTGGTGTATGAATGCTCATGGCGCCTCAGATGCTGCGCGGGTGAGTGTGAAAGCTGGATCGAATCCTTCTTGTTGCCGTCGAGTCAGACTCTCAGCGAACGGGTCTGCGGAACCGTGGCCCGGCCTCGGCAGGTCCGTCTGCAATCTCGTCATCGTCTTCATCTGCCTCCGGCTCGACCTCGGTTTCGGTCTCCGGTTCAGGAGAAGCATCCACGTCGTCGGATTCGGCGGCGTCCTGGTCATCAACCTCGGGAAGCTCGGCAGGCTCTTCATCATCGTCGGGCCGCGGAGCAATCTCCCATTGGTCGATTCGCAGCGTCTCGGCGAGCGCCGTGATCTGATTATGCACCTCGTAGAGTTCGGCCTCAACCACGCTCCACGCCTCGCGGTGCCCGGCTGTGCGCGCGCCCTCAAGACCCGCGTTAATGCGGTTGAACTTCGCCAGACTGTCATGCTGGGAGGCATTACGCCTCACGGTGTCAACCACCGAGGCGGCCTCCTGTGCTCGACCGGCGGCGATCTGATTCCGCGCGCTGGTCTGTATGAGCGAAGCCACGCCGGAGGGCACCAGGCGCGGGAAGGGGCTTCGGTCCGCCGTGTCGTACGCCAGACCCAGTTCGGCATATGCCCGATCGAGCGCATCCTGAGCCAGGTAGGCAAGCGCGCGCTCGCACCGCACCATGATCTCGCGGGCCGGCAGGCCCGCCTCGACGGTGGCGACCAGCTTCTGCAGTCGATCGATCGACGCGAGCGTCTCATCGCCCTTCTTCTGCTGCGCGGTTTGAATGGTTTCATTCAGTACGCGCTGCGTGGGCCACAGGTCCTTCACGAGATCGGGAGGGCCTGCCTTCGCTTCCAACTGTTGCTGCTGCCGCTCGAGCATATCCTTGAGCGCTCTGAGGTCGGAGCTCACGTTGGGGCCGAGATGAGTTAGCATCTCCCGAATCTCGGCAAGCTCCTGCCGTTCCCGTTCGGTGAGCATCTCTTCATCTGCGTCCGGGGTGGTGGGGGTCAACTGCGCGCCGTTGGGGGTGACCTGACAGCCAATTACGAAGACCGTTGCTGCTGCGCAGCACATCGCCAGCAGGCGCCTCACGGTGAATCAGCCCCTTGTGCGAAAATCTCGGTGATATGCGGTGGCGCCTCAGGGGCCTGCGACCGCCCCTGACTACGTCGGGGATTATACGACAACCGCCGGCATAACGCAAGTTCCGCGCAGGCCCCGATAAACAGGCGAAAGCCCGCGTCTCAGCAGCCGCAGCCGAATCGCTGCAACGGTGAGGTGCGGCGAGAACAGCCGCACCAGAGACGCGGGCGTGTTACCATCAATCATGCAACGCTCTCGCCGCCATCTCACGCGCGACCGCTTCCGCTAATCCGAGCGCCTCAACCGGCAATCGCGTTTCGTCATGTGATGCTTACTGTCTCGGCAGCCAGAGGTCCTTCGGCGAGAAGGTTTGATTACGGTTCATCGTTCGCACACTCCCGTCGAGGAGTAGCACACTCGCCATCGTGTTATGCCTGAATGCCGCGCGGTCTTCGATCGTGTGGTAGTGCATTCCGGAGTATGCTGTCTGCGAGTCAATCGCAGAGATCATCTCGGAGGGCTCCTGAATGCTTGCCATTGACATGGGAGGCCAGGGGTTCAACGGGTTGATGGAGTGCCCGACATACCCTTCGTACGGATGTATCTCGTAGTTCACCGCGTAGCTCTTGCGATATCCGACCGCGTTCTCGCTGATCATCGGCTCAGAATCGCTGGGACAGACAAGTACCTGCTCGTTGTGCATGTACGGCATCACGATCGTGGTCCAGCAGTAGTTCGCGGAATCGCCGGCCAACTGGGCGGGGAGTAGTCGTTCGTCGTAGTCGGAAGTGTACATCCGAAACGCAAGACCTATCTGCCTCAGATTGCTGAGACAGCTTGTGTGACGCGCTCTTTCTCGCGCTCTCGCGAACACAGGAAAGAGGATCGCCGCCAGGATCGCGATGATGGCAATGACCACCAGCAGTTCAATCAATGTGAAGCCTCGGCGTGACATGTCTTCATCCTCCTTGAAGGGGGCGGTAAAGCGCAAAGAGGCGCAACCATCTGATGGCTGCCTTCCCCCGGGACTATTGTCCGTACTATCCGAATAATCTAACGCTCAACTCTCTGCGCCGGGTTCCCCGGAACGCGAGGGATGCGAGAGTTCACTGAGCGCGTGCACCGGTGCCGTCACCCACCGCCATCTCTATCGTCGCTGTATTGCCTGTGTCGTTGCGCCCCTATTCGGGTATCTCACGCACGGTGACGAACTCGGTCTCTACGATCTCTCCACCCTCCGCCCGGTAGACGCGGTAGCCCCTCTCCGGGCTGCGGTCGATGTTGCCGCGAATCAGCGCACAGCAGTTGTTGACGGTGTGCAGCACGCCGTCAACCGTGTGCTCCTGATTCGCGTGGAGATGCCCGGCGACTACCGCCTGCAGATTGTGCCCGTCGAACAGTTCGAGGATCGCGGGCGCACCCGCGAGCGGTACCACGCCACCGAGAATGAGCGGATGATGGCAGGCCAGTACGATCTGCGTCTCGGGATCGGTGGCCTCGATCTGCTCCCGCAGCCAGTCCATCGTCTCCTCGGTTACGATCGTCTCCGCCGGGCCGTTGCTGTCCATCATCAGGAAGACCCAGCCACCATGTTCGACGCGATAGTTTATCGGCCCGAAGTACTCCTCGTAGTAGCCGCCGCTGTCGTCATGGTTGCCGCGCACCGGGTGCCACGGCTTTTCATTCAGTTCCAGCGTGCGCTTCGCGATGACGAACTCCGGTTCGGTCGACCTGTCGGTGATATCACCGAGCCAGAGACTGAATTCGATGCGTTCATCCTCGTTGATCATATCGATGGCGTCAACGACGATCTCGGCGCTCTCCTCATCGGTGATGTGCGTATCCGCCACCGTGGCGAACCAGAACTCCTCCGCACAGGCGGGCAGCACCATCAGCGCGAGCAGAGCAATCGCGGCTAATCTCCTGATCTTCATAACACACCTCCGGGCAGTAAGACGAAACGGATGGGGGGCAGAGTTCGCTGTGTCGGCGAACTAACCCTTCGCGCGAAACGTTCACGTAACAAAGTGTATGCCATCCGACACGCTCAACAATGGCCGGGCTATCCCCGGTCGGTGACTTGAAGGTATCCTCACCGCGTTCGGTGAAATACAGGTCAGGTGTCGGCTGAACCCTATCGGAAGGACCGGCTTCACACTTGTCAGAGCATCAGGCATTGCGCTCGATCCTCGCAACGGACTGCGGATCGACCACCACCAAGGCCATTCTGATCGAACTCATTGATGGTGAGTACCGACTTCGCGTTCGAGGCGAGGCGCCTACGACGGTTGAAGCGCCCTACGAGGATGTAACCGTAGGGGTGTTGAATGCCGTACGCGAGGTAGAGGAGTTGTCCGGGCGCATCCTGCTGCGCGAGGGGGAGATCATCCGCCCACAGCAGGGTAACGAGGGCGTGGACGCCTATGTCTCGACCTCCTCAGCCGGGGGCGGTCTGCAGGTGATGGTGGTCGGACTGGTGCGCTCGATGACCGCTGAGAGCGCCGAGCGAGCGGCGCTGGGGGCGGGGGCGATCGTAATGGATGTGGTCGCGCTCGATGACGGCCGGCGCGACTACGAGCGCATCGAGCGGATGCGCGAGCTTCGCCCCGACATGATACTCATCTCCGGCGGCACCGACGGCGGCGAGGTGCGCAAGGTGGTCGAGATGGCCGAGCTTGTCGCCGCCGCGAATCCACAGGCGCGGCTCGGCGTCGATTACGAGCTTCCTGTGATCTTCGCGGGCAATGAGGACGCTCGCGAGCCGGTCACCGAGGCACTGGAGCGGGCCACACAGCTTACGGTCGTGGAAAATCTGCGCCCCTCTATGGAGGAGGAGAACCTCGGACCCGCGCGCGGGGAGATTCAGGACCTTTTCCTTGAACACGTTATGGCCCAGGCTCCCGGTTATCCGAAGCTGATGGGCTGGACCGACGCGGACATAATGCCCACCCCCGCCGCGGTTGGCGCGCTTATCGAAGCGGTGGCCGAACGCGACGGCATCAATGTGGTGGGCGTGGACATCGGAGGCGCAACGACCGATGTATTCTCGGTCTTCGGCAGCGTCTTCAACCGCACCGTCTCCGCGAATCTCGGGATGAGCTACTCGATCTCCAATGTTCTGGCGGAGGCGGGACTGGACAACATTCTGCGCTGGGTGGCCGAACATCCGGATCCGCGCAGGCTGGGCAACGACATTCGGAATAAGATGATACGGCCGACCACTATCCCGCAGCAGCTCGTCGGCCTTATGGTAGAGCATGGGGTGGCGCGCGAGGCGCTCAGACTGGCCTTCGAGCAGCACAGGATGCTCGCAAGCGAACTCAAGGGCGTTCAGCGCCAGCGGGACATCTCCGACGCCTTCGGCGCGGCGGGGGCCGAGACGCTGGTGGACATGATGGCGCTTGACCTCATCGTCGGCTCGGGAGGCGTGCTTTCACATGCCCCGCGTCGGAGACAGGCGGCGCTGATGATGATCGACTCATTTGAACCACAGGGCGTCACGCGACTGGCGGTGGACAGCATCTTCATGATGCCGCAACTCGGGGTGCTCTCGACGATCAGCGAGCGAGCGGCGACCGAAGTATTCTACCGCGACTGCCTGATCCCTCTAGGCACGTGCATCGCCCCTGTCGGCACCAGGAGGCCGGGCGATCCATGCGTGAGGCTGACGGTGCGCGGCCCGGAGGGCGGCGAAGAGATCGAAGTCCCGGTCGGTGAGTTGAAGCTGATAGAACTGGAGGAAGATGAGCGGGCGCAGGTAACCGTTGAGCCGACGCGCGCCTTCGATGCGGGCGAGGGCCCGGGGCGCACGGTCGAGGCGGAGGTCAGAGGCGGTGTGGTGGGGCTGATCATCGACGCGCGCGGGCGGCCCCTGGCGCTTCCCGAAGATGACGCTGAACGAGTGGCCGCGATCAGACGCTGGGAGCGAGCGCTGGAGGTCTATCCACGGGAGCCGGTGGGAGAGGGGGCGGATCTGTGAGCGAAGCCGCCACCGTCACCCACGGCTATACGCCCGGTTTACGCATCACCGATCGCGCACTGATCCGTCGGCTCAGACGCCTGCCGCTACCCGGAGAGATACACGTCGCGGTCGGCGATGAGGTTCGCGCCGACAGGCTCGTCGGCTCCACGCAGCTCCCGGGCAATGTGGTCAATGTCAACGTCGCACACGAGCTGTCGATGACCCCGGAGGATGTGCTCGACTACATCATCGTGACTGAGGGCGACGAGGTCGAGACGCGACAGATCATCGCAGAGAGCAAGAGTTTCTGGGGACTGTTTCACACGATCGCGCGTTCGCCGATCTCCGGCACGATCGAGACGATCAGCGAGATTACCGGCCAGGTGCTAATTCGTGGTGCGCCGATTCAGGTCCAGATAGATGCTTACATAGACGGTACCGTCGTCGAGGTTCATGGCAACGAAGCGGTGATGATCGAGACGAAGGCCGCGCTCGCGCAGGGAATCCTCGGGGTTGGTGGCGAAGCCCATGGGAGCCTGCGCGTGCTGTGCGAGGGCCCTGAGCAGTCCTGCGGGGCGGAACTGATCGAGGGCGACTGCGACGGGTGTATCCTGATCGGCGGTGGGCGGGTTACGCTGCAGGCGCTGGAGGCGGCCCGTGAAGCGGGCGCCGTCGCCGTCGTGACCGGTGCGATCGACGATCGGGATCTCGACAGCTTTGTCGGGGAGCCGCTCGGTGTCGCGATCACGGGGCAGGAGGAGTTGGGCCTCAGTCTGGTGCTCACCGAGGGCTTCGGAGATACGCCAATGCGCCGTCGCACCTTCGAACTGCTTGCCGAGCGCGACGGGCGACGCGCCTCGGTCAACGGTGCGACGCAGATCCGCGCCGGGGTGATTCGCCCCGAGGTCGTGGTGCCTGAGCCGGGCGCGACGTGGGGGGCGATGGATGAAGGGGAGATGCACGGTCTCGCGGTGGGCAGTCCGGTGCGGCTCATTCGCCCGCCGACCTTCGGCGAACTGGCCGTGATCGAGGAGCTTCCTGAGGCGCTGACACAGATAGCCACCGAGGCGAAGGTGCGCGTCGCCCGGGTTCGGCTTGAGCGCACCGGCGAGGTCATCACGGTGCCCCGCGCGAATATGGAGATCATCGAGGAATGAAGCTGCTGCGCGCGTTCGCAATCTGTGTCTGCATGGCGCTGCCGGTTTTCGCCTTCGCGGCTGATCCCGGCGCACCCGCCAACGTGCAGGTGATGGATGACGCCGATGAGCCGCGCGGAACTGTGCTGATCGTGACGTGGGAGGAACCGGCCGAGGCGGAACGTCCTGCAGATCTGCAACTGGTCGGCTATCAGATTCTCATATCCGAGAGCGGAGAGCCATTCGAAGTCGCAAGCAACGTGTACCTCGATGAAGGCACCGAGGCACAAATCGGCGATCTCAAACCGTGGCCGTGGCCACCATACTTTGTTACGTTGGCAGCCGTTTACGCCCCTCCGGGACTGGGCTTCCATTATCTCGTGGACGAAGACGGCGTGGTCACAGACACTCGCGCGGTAGTGGTTCATAGCGACCCTGTCGGCCCGGTGCGCCCTCAGGGGCACTGGTTCAACGTCGAGTACACTCCGATCCTCTTGCTGGCTCTGCTGCTGTGTGCGATCATCATCTTCACGATATACTCCGTGCGCGGACGAGCAGAGGACGTGTACATCCGGCCGATCGCGGGGCTTGAGGCGGTGAACGACGCCATCGGCCGCGCAACGGAGATGGGACAGCCAATCGTCTACGTCTCCGGACTGAGCGGCATCGGCAGCATCTCCACCATCGCATCGATGCTGATTCTCGGCCATCTGACCCGTCGCTCGGCAGCCTACGAAACCGAGATTCTCGTGCCCTGCAACGATCCGCTGGGCATGACCACTGAGCGAGAGATCGTAAGCCAGGCATATACCGAGGCGGGCAAGCCCGACGCCTATCGCCCGGAGAATATCTTCTTCGTCACCGAGAGTCAGTTCGGATACGTCGCTGCGGTCGATGGAATAATGCTGCGCGAGGAGCCTGCCGCCTGCTTCTACATGGGTTACTTCTTTGCCGAGGCGCTGATCCTCGCAGAGACGGGGAATGAGACCGGGGCGATTCAGATCGCGGGCACCGATGCCGACACTCAGCTCCCCTTCTTCATAACCGCCTGTGATTACACGCTGATGGGCGAGGAGCTCTACGCCGCAAGCGCGTACCTGTCGCGTCAGCCCCTGTTGGTTGCACAGCTTCGCGGTCAGGACATAGCAAAGACAATACTCGCGGCGCTGATCGTAGCGGGTGCGGCGGCCGCGACGTACGCGGCGGTCAGCACAGGCGTGCTCGCCGAAGCCGCGCAGAGATTCGTCGAGTGGTTCGCAGTGTGATAAGCGCCTCTGCGAATCTAACAGACAGTTCGCCAACGCTTGACCACACAGTCAGGAACTGATTGCACAACTATGCGATTGCAGATACCGCTGGTGATAACCTTTCTGGCCGGCCTGTTCATGGCCGTGCAGTGGTTCGTGCCCCACGAACTCGGTGTCACCGTGTACAACGAACTTCTCAACTGGGGGCGAATCGTCGCCGCCTTCGCCCTCGTACTGGGCATCCAGAGCCTGCTGCGGACGCACGTGGAGAAGATACGCCGGCAGCGCGAGGACTGGCCGTACTCGGCGGTGGCGATCGCCTCCTTTGTCCTGATGGTGGTCGTTGGCATAGGCTGGGGGCATGAGCGTGGCACTGGCTTCGACTGGATATTCCGCCACGTGCAGGTTCCGCTCGATGCGACGATGTTCTCGCTGCTGGCATTCTTCATCGCGTCCGCGGCATTTCGGACCTTCCGGGCGCGCTCGACGGAAGCGACTCTGTTGCTGGTGGCCGCGATCGTGGTGATGCTCGGGCGCGTGCCGGAGACGCTGATCGTTGTGCTGGGAGAGACCCGCCCCGGTCTGTGGATGCACGCGGTAATGCCGGACGTATCCGAGTGGATCATGGATTTCCCGACCAATGCCGCGAAGCGTGGCATCATCTTCGGCGTCTCCCTCGGCTCCATTGCCACGGCTCTGCGCATACTGCTGGGTATTGAACGTTCCCATCTTGGCGGCGGCGGAGGTGGTGGCCCGTGACACTCTGGGACCGGCTGCTCGAACTCGACCGACGCTGGATATTTTTGGGCATCGCGCTCGCGGTGGCGATTCCTATCATCACCGGCTACGCCCTGCCTCAGGGCAGACCGGCGCCCCCGACCGTGCGGCTCTTCCAGTTCGTCGAGGACCTTGAACCGGGCGACGTCGTGATGGTGGCCTTCGATTACAGCCCATCAAGCATGCCTGAACTCCATCCGCAGGCCTACGCGGTGGTCAGGCACCTGCTTCAGCGGGAGATACGAGTGCTCAGCGTCTCCCTCAACCCGCAGGGCACGGCGCTGGGGCGCGAGGTGCTCGCCGAACTCGCGCACGAACTCGATGCCGAAGATGGCGTGGACTTCGTGCACCTCGGATTCATGCCCGGGGGCTCGCAGGTGATCCTCGGGATGGGGGAGAGTATCACGAGAGTGTATCCGAACACGCCGGACGGGCGTAGAACCGCCGACCTTCCGGTGATGGAAGGCGTCAGGAATTATGATGACATCGCACTGCTCGTTGATTTTGCCGCGGGTAACCTGCCCTTCTCCTGGATCGCGTTCGCCGGCGAGCGTTACAATCAGGAGATTGCGGCCGGGATAACGGCCGTCATGGCAACCGACCTCTACCCCTATCTGCAGTCCGGGCAACTGATCGGCCTGATCAACGGACTCAAGGGCGCCGCCGAGTACGAGCTTCTGCTCGACCTCGATCCGGTTGAGGCTCCCGGCATGCTCGGTATGTCCGCACAGGCCATCGCACATCTGCTCATAATCGTGCTGGTCATCGTGGGCAACATAGCTTACTTCGCCTCCGGGCGACATCGACGAAGATGATCACACAGTAGCCGTCATTTCCACCATGAATCGCTTGCAAGGTGACTGATATGAGAAATCGAATCCGATCCATCGCACTGGCAGCTATCTGCGCAACTTTCGTCTTTCAGTTCGCACCTTCTGCTCCCGCCGATGACTATATAGAGATGCTCAAGGAGAAGGTGCCGTTCCATCGCACGATGTTCGGCTCGCGCGCGCCCATGTACGACCCGCTGGCACGCCAGATGGTACAGGAGTACGACCTCGATGAGGGTGTCGCAGTCGAGATAGGCGGAAACGCCGGCGCGCTCTCGATGGCATTGGCGGTGCACACCGATATGACCGTCTATAACCTCGACATCGATCCCTGGGCAATTCGCCTCTGCGGGGTGATGGTGGACGAAGCCGGACTTACGGGACGCGTGATACCGCTTGAGGCAGACGCGCTGGACATGCCGCTTCGAGATAACTTCGCCGACTTCATCTTCAGCCGCGCGGTAATCCCATTCGTTCCCGACCAGGTGCAGTTCATGCGCGAGGTCTATCGCGTACTCAAGCCCGGCGGCGTGGCCTACGTCGGACACGGCGGCTTCGGAACCATGCTCGATCCGGAGATCAGGCAGCGACTCGTGGAGAATCGTCTCACCGATTGGGAGCCGCCCGAGGGCTGGGACGGACCCGGCGAGGGCATGGTCGATCTGGCGCGCGAGGCCGGGATCGAACAGCACCGCCTCATCACTGAGCCGGACGTGGGCTGGTGGCTGGAGATAAGAAAGTGAGCCGGAAGCTGCGGACGGCAAGCGACCGTGGACGGCTGTCGCAGAGATGACTACCAACGCAACAGGGCCGCAAACGTAGAGGTATCATGCCAGAGGTACTGCCGGCAACTGAAATCTTCGGAGTCTCCGTAGAGATCATAGGCGTCTGGCTGGCCGCATTCCTGACGCTGGCGATCTTCAGCTTCCTGTACCAGGATAACCCCGTGTACAAGCTGGCGGAGCACATATTCGTGGGGATCTCGGCGGGCTATGGCGTGGTCATCACCTGGCACGAAGCGGTGATCCCTCTGCTGATCAACCCACTCTTCCGTCCCGAGCAGGCCGGACTGGAGGCGCCCAACTACGTGGTGCTCGTCCCCGGTGTGCTCGGCCTGCTGATGTTCAGCCGCTTCGTCCCCCGCTACGACTGGCTCTCGCGCTGGCCGATCGCCTTCGTAATGGGCCTGTATTCGGGTCTGACGATTCCATCTTCGGTACAGGGCTTTCTCCTGCCGCAGCTTCACGCTACCCTGCTGCCGATCTGGCCCGGAGTTGAGATCAACGCCTGGACCGCTGTGAGCAACTTTCTCCTGGTGACCGGCGTCGTGTGTACTCTCGCGTACTTCTACTTCTCCCGCGAGCACAGGGGAGCGCTCGGTGCCGTCTCAACAGTCGGAATATTCTTCCTGATGGTAGCATTCGGCGCGGGGTTCGGTAATACGGTGATGGCGCGCGTCTCTCTGTTGATCGGGCGTGTCCAGTTCCTCTACCACGATTGGTGGTTCCCCCACGTGCTGGAGCCACTGATGCAACTGCTCGGAGGCTGAGCGGCGCCGAAGCTGTACCCCGCTCGTGCCGCCGGTCTGTCGTAGCAACGCAAAGCTTGATCGTCTAGCCCGCCGGTACATCCTTGCCTGCGGCTACCGAGCGGTCGATCAGGTGGGTGATCTGCAGACGAGCTATCCCCGAGAGTCCGGTCTCCAGCGTGTTGTTCAACGGTGCGGCGAGATCGTCGGGCACCCCCGCCGCGCCGAGGAGAGCACCCATCACCGAACCGACCGTCGCCCCGTTGCAGTCGGTGTCGAGGCCGCCCATCACCGCGATCGTCACCGACCGGCGCATATCTCCACCACCGTGCAACAGTCCCATGATACACAGCAGCGCGTTGTTGATCGTATGCACCGGATGGTAATGCCCGTAGTGCTGTATTATCCGCTTCCACGTCTGCTCCCACGAAGTATCATCCGCACACCATCTGATGCAGCGGTTAACCGCTTCAGCGAGACGAGAGTCCCTTGGAATCTCCGCCAGCGCGCGCAGGATACAGGCTTCGAGATCCCCGGCACAGAGCGCTGCGGAGATCAGGGCCCCGAAGAGCATCTCGCCGTAGATGCCGTTCTTCGTGTGCGAGATACGTGCGTCGCGATGGCAGAGTTTCGCGGCCAGCGTCGGCTGTCCCGGCACACAGTATGCGATGCCGTCCGGACGTATCTGCGCACCGATCCACTCGCGGTAAGGGTTCATCCATCGTGCCGATTCAGGCGGCGCCAACTCGTTGACGAAGTTGCGCATCGCCGCTCGCTCGGCAGTGTAGGTGCGCATGAAGGGCAGGCGTCGCAGCCACTCCATTACCACATGCTCTGACGACAGACCCCGCCCGTGCTGCTCCATCAGGATGAGTCCAAGCACGGTGTAATCCGTGTCATCGTCGCGTACTGCGCGGTCGATATTCGGTATGAGGCACGATTCCGACCCGGGCTTGTAGGCGAGGCCATCCGGCAGAGCCTCGACCGCGGTGAAGTATCCATCAAGCGGATAGCTCTTCGTCGTACGCAGGATCGCCTCGATCTCATCGCGCCCCTTCCCCTCAACAGGCTTCCCGATCATGCAGCCGATGCAGCGTCCGAGCCACGCTCCGGTGAGGCGGTCGTGCAGCCAGCCCTCATCGACATCACCGGTCCAGCGCTCGGCATCCGGCCGCGTCTCGCGAATCCCGTCGAGGTCCGAGGGCTCGCGGTAGGGGAAGTGCGGATCGGGACGAAGCCGCCTCGCAATCTCGAAGAAATCGGTCAGACGCTCCCGCAGGTGCTGCTCGCGCGCACCCGCAAGCGCCTCCAACTCCTCCTCGAGGACGGTGGTGTCACAGCCCTCCTCGGTCAGTTGAGTGATCTCTTGCTTCGCGAGCTTCACGAGCGTCTCAGCGCTGAGCATGATGCCTCGCCTCCGATGATCGACGGTCACAGCTACGAGGACGGTTCGCACCCATTAGAGGGATTCCACGGCGGCGGCGAGTAACCTGCCTGTGGATTCAAGCCCGCTCCGGACGATAGACCGCGTACGAACGCAGCCCCCGGAATCCTCGCGGGAGTTCGTTCGACCTCACATCTTCTCCAGCCCCGCAACGCTCGCGAGCAGCTTCTTCACGCCTCCACCGTTCTTGAAAGCGACGGTGACTTTGCAGTCACCGGCGGTCTTCTCCGCGGAGACGACGATCCCATCCCCGAACCTCGGATGGCGCACCTTCTCACCGGCCTTCCACGCTTCGCTCGCAGAAGCGCGCTTATCGTCACTCTTGCTCTGTGCCGCGGGCTCGCGCGAGGGATTCGAGGCGCCACCCTTACGGTCCCGCGCTTTCTGCAGAATAGAGGAGACGTCGATCTTCCGCCCGCCGGTCGGCTCCTCCAGTACCCGGTCACCATCATCGAGCATCCGCGGCTGTGTGGTGCCTCCGTAGCGCTCACGACGATCGAGCAACTCCTCCGGCAGGTCACTGAGAAACCGAGACGGGCGCTGGCGGCGAGTCTCACCGTAGATCGTGCGGTGGAAGGCGTGGCTGAGGTAGAGCAGCTTCTCCGCCCGGGTCATGCCGACATAGGCAAGGCGGCGTTCCTCCTCGATCTCACGCGCGTCTCCGGTGCCGATAGAGCGCTGGTGCGGGAAGATCCCCTCCTCCATCGACACCATGAACACCACCGGAAACTCGAGGCCCTTCGCCGAATGCAGCGTCATCAACGAGACTGATCCCGTCAGTTCATCCGCCTCGTCGATGTCCGAGATCAGCGCGATATGCTCGAGAAACTCCTGCAGGCCCGCGTCCGGGTTGCGCCGCTCGAACGATGCCGCTACCGTGACGAATTCCTGCAGGTTCTCCACGCGCATCGCGTCCTCGGCCTTGCCCGAATCCCTCAGCTTCGCGATAAGGCCCGTATTCTCGACCACCGCGCGCACAAGACCGCGCAGAGAGCCCTGCTCAGCGTCCTGGCGCAGCAACATCATCATGTCGAAGAAATCCTCGACCGCGCGGCGCGCCCGCGTTCGCTGATCTTCGTCGGCGGCGAAGATGCGGCAGGCCTGGTAGAGCGAGACGTCGTCGCGCTCGGATACCCGTGTGACTTCCTCGATCGTCGCCGCACCTATGCCGCGCGTGGGCGTGTTGATGATCCTGCGCAGCGCGAGGTTGTCGGCGGTATTGTGCACGGCGCGCAGGTAGGCCAGAGCGTTTTTGATCTCAGCCCGCTCGAAGAAGCGCAGACCGCCGACGATCTGATAGGGGATCTGACGCGCCGAGAGCGCCTGCTCGAAGTTCCGTGAGGCGGCGTTCACTCGGTAGAGGATCGCGTAGTCGCCGTAGCGCGCATAGCCCGCGCGCACCTGCGTCTCAATCGTCTGTGCGACCCACTCAGCCTCCTCCTCCTCGTTGATCGCCTGGTACACCACTATGTTGTCGCCGGGAGGGTTAGCAGTCCAGAGCGCTTTCTCCGCTCGATTCTCATTCTGCTCGATGACGCAGTTGGCGGCCTCAATGATCTTGCCGGTTGAACGGTAGTTGCGCTCGAGCTTGACGACCTCTGCATCGGGAAAGTGCTCCTGGAACTCGAGGATGATCCCTACGTCCGCGCCGCGCCAGCCGTAGATCGACTGATCGTCATCGCCGACAACGCAGAGATTCCCATGCTCCTGTGCGATCAACTCCACAAGGCGGAACTGCGCGTGGTTAATGTCCTGGTACTCATCGACCAGCACGTAGCGAAAGCGCTGCTGGTACTTCTCCCTCACCTCATCGTGCTCGTCGAGCAGCGCGACCGCCTTCATGATGAGGTCGTCGAAGTCCAGCGCATTGTTGCGCTCAAGCTCGCGCTGATAGCCCGAGTATATCCGCGCGACCAGGCGCTCCCAGCGCCCCTTCGCCGTGCGGCGGTAATCGTCCACGGTCATAAGCTGGTTCTTCGCGTCACTGATCGCCCAGAGGATATCGTTGTTCGTGCGATCGGAGCAGCGGTCGCTCTCAGGTATGCTGACATCGACGCGGGCGCGAATCTCCTTCACGATCGAACTCTGATCACCCTCATCGAAGATGGAGTATTCCGGCGGCACACCTATGCGCTCGCCGTCGACCCGCAGGATGCGGGCGCAGACGGAGTGAAAGGTTCCCACCCAGATGCCCTTCGCTTTCTCCCCCACGAGGCTCTCGATCCGCTCCCGCATCTCGTTGGCGGCCTTATTGGTGAAGGTCACGGCGAGTATCTCGCGCGGATCGATGCCGCAGTTGCCGATCATGTGGGCGATTCGGTACGTGAGCGCACGTGTCTTGCCTGACCCGGCGCCGGCGAAGATCAGCACCGGCCCTTCGACACATTCGGCTGCCTCGCGCTGTTCCTCGTTGAGTCTCTCGAGCAATGACATGCGTGACTGTCTCCCTGCTGAATAAAACTACGCCCCCGTTAGCGTTGCAGCCGTCGGAGGCGCGATAATCGCGATGAAAGAGTTGGTCTGCGCACAGCCCCCATGCGTCCGAACCTGCACGCGCTGGTAGTCTAAGTATATCACATTTCGGGCGCTGTGTCTGGCGTGTCTGCGGTCGCTATAATGTGGATGGAATCAGAAGTACATCCGTTCCTGTGGGTCGGGTCGCTTCCTGTCCATCAGCCGGTCTGTCGTCAGGCACATTACGGGCTCCCAGGACAGCGCCTCGCGCAGCGGACTGATAGATGGGAGGTCAAGCACCTCCTCAAAGGCCCGATCGATCTCTTTACGAACAGCGTCCTCTGCCATCTCCGACAGCGGCGCGAGAGCCTTATGTGCGAGAGTATCGTACGCAGTAGCGAGTATTCGCAACTGCTCCTCGCTCAAGTTCTCCACGTTCAGCACGGGCATACGCCCAAGGTTCGGTTTCTTGAACTTCGCCCATGCTCCTTCCGTCTCCGTTCGGTTAGCGAGCAGCAGTAGTATACCCATAGTCGAGTTGAGCCAGAGCGTGAGTGCCTTTTCGTGCAATTGCCGGTCATCGTGTGACGTGAGTGAGATTGGCCACCAGACATTCGATAACGCCTCTCTGTCCAATCGTACCACTGGAGTTCGCACAAGGTTCAGCCGTAGCCGCTCACAGAGCATCAGCGTACCAGCCCGACTCCACAGCAAGTTCGCGTCGCGCAGATTGCGTCCCGGTTTGGGCTCAGAAAGTGGGGTCAAGTAAGCGTTGGGAGACTGCGCGACAGTCGTGACGCGACTCGTTTCATGGCCCCAGAAGACAGGGAATTCGCTCCTGCCCGGACTCATTTCAAAACCGTCGTGGATATCACGCGCGTCCGGACCGATCGATTCGATCAGCGTTTCCAGTTTGCACACCGGAATCGATGCACTGTGTTGATTCCCTGGAATGCGAAGTCGGCCTTCACATAGCTCATACACGGCCCTGACGAGACAGGTCTGTGCGTAAGATGCCCCGTAGAACAGTGGCTGCCGCGCGACGACATCGCCGGGCACACTGAGCAGTTCCGCCAGCACGGTCCTCTCCGACTGAATGCGTCGGCTGCGGATGTCGCTTCCCTCTGACGAATTCTGGCCGTCGAACTGCCGGACGGCGGAGGCTATGGTCAGGGCTTCGATTGAGTTCCGGGGATTCTGCCAGAGGTTAATAAAGGTAGTCCGTGATGGCGGATCTTCACACGGATTCTCGGTATCCGTCCGAGAGGCCACGCGCTGTGCCACGGTCAGCACCTCGCTCAGGTCGGTGTTTTCCGAGAAGTTCCAATGATCGGGTTCATGCGAGGTCACTACATACTCCAGATGATAATTACTCTGCAGTAGTGTGCGGGTAGGGCCCCACGAGACACCGTTCAGCAGCGCCTTCGGGAGAACGAGTGCCATGCGGCCTTCCGGCTTCAGAAACCTGTCACCGAGTGCCACGAAGATGGAACCAAGGCCCGCGGTGATATTCGCCTGCAGGTTGTGCCTGTCACGGAGGCGCTGGAGACGCTGCTGCATCTGCTCGCGCTGGTCATCCGGCAGGCTACCAAACAGGAGGTTACCTCCCACACTGCGCGTAAACGGAGGATTCATCACACAGAGGTCGAGCTTGGGAAGCTGCACCGCGCCCGCGCTCGCATCCTCCGCTCTTCCGGCCGCCTGTTGCCCTTCGGGTGCAAGGGCAAAGAGCGCACCGTTTGCGGGTACTGCTTCCTCCCCCACGAAATCAATGCTGCCCAGCAGCCGCCCCTCGCCGCCCAGATGGAGGCTGTAGAGCTGGACGTCCTCCACCATCACCGAGGGATTGCGCAGAGCCAGGGTCGATGCGGTCAGGTGCACGGCGGAAGGTATCACATCGTAACCGTGGATGATCTCGCCGAGGAGCGCGGCGTGAATCTCGTCCGGCTGAGGCACACTCTGCTCGGCGGCGGAAGCTCGAATGTGATTGTCCTCTATCGCATCTGCGGCGGACATGAGCAGTGTCCCCGTGCCACAGGCAAGGTCTGCAACGCGAACAGTGCCGACATCCTCAGGTTCTGCCCACCTGACATGGGGCCATGCATCATGCCGCAGAGCGAGTTTCAGAAGAAGCGTGGCCGCCGGAATCGAAGTATAGTAGGCTCCAAGATGTTTCGCTTCGGTAAGCAGGCGATGGTATATTCTGCCCATCAGATCGTGGCGCAGATCGGCACGCCGGTTGAGTATCTCCAGTGCCGCGGCAATGAGCCCGTCTAATGCGGCCTCGACCCGGTCCTGCTGTGAGATGGCCTCCACGACACCGGTGGCTATGTGGAAGATCGGGTAGTAGTTGATGTCGTTGACTACCATCCTCCACGTGTCCGCGAGGTGGCTCAGCCTGTTGCTCGCTCCCCTGACAATCTGGAGGGTTGCCACCCTCCGATCGGTCTCGGAGAGTCGTTCCTGAAAGATAAGCGCGTTCTCCAGGACGAGACCTGATATCCGTCTGACCGCCACCCGTTGCCGGTCCGTAAGCTCTCCTTCCTCTCCCCATATTCCGAGGCTGGCCGCGAAGCGCTCCGCCACCGCAGGCTGATCGCCTACCGCATCCGCAAACGCCTCGATGGCCGCATGCAGAATCGCGACCGAACGTTCAAGACCGGCTTCGTGTCCCAGCTGCTGATGAACGCGACGCAGGGCCTCGGCAAGTCCGTACGGCATTCCGGAAGCGAAGTCTGGATCCTCACATTCCGGCGTCACAACCGCCCACTTGAGCTTGGCCTGCTCGAGGGTCTGTCTCGAGGTTGCGAAGTCTGCTGAACGCAGGTGTTGTGGGTAGATCACCGCAACCCCGATTCGAGCCACACCTGTGGCGACTCGATGTAAAGCCTGGCTCAACAGCGTCTGCTGGACATCAGGCTTATCCTCGAAATCGCCCTCTATCGCCATGCGTAGGCCCCGAAAATCCACCAGTACATCGGGCATCTGCCTGCCGCTCGCACCGCCCAGGATTGTCTCCGGGTTGGCCACCAGGCCTTCGTCGCAAAGCAACTCCGCAAGGATCACATTCAGGACTTCCTGACGATGACGCATGCGTTACTCCAAATCCCGATACGGCGGATTGCTGCCACAGATACCCTTAGATGGCACCAACGTCATGACTGCTCAATTTCCCCCGCCTCGAAGCCGTTGTGCGTCAGGGCTGCCGCGATGAAGCCGCGGAACAGCGGGTGCGCGCGAGTAGGCCGTGACTTGAACTCCGGATGAAACTGGCTGGCAATGAAGAAGGGGTGGTCCGACAGTTCGATCAACTCCACCAGGTCGCCCTCCGGCGAGGTGCCGGAGAACACAAGGCCGTTGTCGGAGAGTATCTCGCGGTAATCGTTGTTGACCTCCAGCCGGTGCCGATGGCGCTCGGAGATCTCGTCAAGCCCGTAAAGCTCCGCGGCCAGTGTACCTTCCTTGAGCACGCATGGGTACGCTCCGAGCCGCATCGTCCCGCCAAGCTCCGTCACGTACTCCTGCTCCTTAAGGTAGATGATGACCGGGTTATCGCAATCCTCCATGAATTCGCGCGAGTTTACGTCCTCGAGACCACACACGTTACGCGCGAACTCGATCACCGCAGTCTGCAGTCCGAGGCACAGTCCGAGGTAGGGGATCTCGCTCTCACGCGCGTACTGGATAGCGTCAACCTTCCCCTCGATGCCGCGATCGCCGAAGCCGCCGGGGACGAGCACGCCGTGGACATCGCTCAGGTGCGCTGCCGCGCCGTCCCGCTCAATATCCTCGGAATCCACGTACTTTATGTTCACCCGCGTGGAGTTCGCGATACCTCCATGCATCAGCGCCTCGGTGACCGAGAGATACGCATCCTGAAGGTCCATGTACTTGCCAACCATCGCAATAGTGACTTCGCTTTCGGGGTTGGCGAAGCGATCGCATATCTCCCGCCACTCGTCGAGGTCGGGGGTGCGCTCGGGCAGGTGCAGGGTCCTGCACACGATATCCGCGACGCTCTGCCTCTCGAGCGCCAGCGGTATGTGATACAGCGAGGCGTCGATGTCCACGCACTCCACTACGTTCTCGTCGGGCACATCACAGAACAGCGAGAGTTTGCGACGCACGTCCTTGGTCAGTTCACGCTGGGTGCGCACCACCAGCATGTCCGGCTGCAGACCGATCGAGCGCAACTCCCGCACCGAGTGCTGGGTGGGCTTGGTCTTCAGTTCGCCGATGGTCTCCAGGAACGGTACGAGGGTGACGTGTACGAAGCAGGTGTTCTCGCGCCCCTCCTCGATGCGCATCTGCCGGATCGCCTCGTAGAAGGGTTGCCCCTCAATGTCTCCGACCGTGCCGCCGATCTCGGTAATGCACACATCGGCCTCGTAGGCGTTCGCGCACTTGCGGATCCGGGACTTGATCTCGTCAGTGATGTGCGGGATGACCTGCACGGTCTGTCCGAGATAGTAGTTCCCGTCACGCTCCTTGGCGATCACCGAGCCGTAAACCTGGCCGGTGGTCACGTTGGAGAGATGGCTGATAGGTTCGTCCACGAAGCGTTCGTAATGCCCCAGGTCGAGATCGGTCTCTGATCCGTCGTCGGTCACGTAAACCTCACCGTGCTGGAAGGGATTCATCAGCCCGGCGTCCACGTTGATATACGGGTCAACCTTCAGGATCGCTATGCGGAACCCTCGCGCCTTGAGCAGACGTCCCAGCGAGGCGCATGAGATTCCCTTACCGATCCCCGAAACTACTCCACCGGTCACAAAACAGTACTTTGTCATCATCGGCTCCCATCACTCGGTCTCTTATGCTGTCGGGGCACCCCATGCGTACGCCTGTCTTGATGCGCCTGACCTGTGCGGCCGTGAGGTGCTACCATTCACATTCAGGTGACTGAGGGTCCTGGTCGTCGCCTTCCCGCGACCCTTCAACCGGGTCATGGGCGTGTGCGCAGGGTTCAGCGCCCTCTTTGTCCACCTCTGGCTCCGTTTCATCGGCCTCCACCTCAGGTTGATCACCCGCCTCTTCCTCGACCTCCACCGGGATCATCGTAGGCCCCTCGTCGGCCTCTTCATCGGTCGAGACATCTGCCTGTTCCTCGGGAATCTCTTCCTCCTCGACCTCCGGTTCAGCTTCCGGCGCAGGCTCCTCCGCAGGTTCGGCGGCCTCGGCGTCGATGTCCTCATCGGCCACGACAGTTGTGTCGTCTTCCACCTCAACTGGTGTCGGCTCGGCCGCGCTCCT
>PXBW01000316.1 GCA_003566775.1 candidate division WS1 bacterium | reverse complement strand
CTTCGCTCCGAAGGTAGCCGCAAGCCGCAGGTCCGTTCGCGCATTGATCGACATGCTCGAAGAGGTGGGCGAGACGGTAGAATGAACCTGCGCAGGCTGCTCGGCCTCGACGCGAAGGATGAAGCGATCGAGGAGGACCCGACACCGGTAGGCAGAGATGCTTTCACGAAGGTGGCGCCCTACTACGATCAACTGATGGCCGCCGTACCCTACCGAAGCTGGGTGGACTACGTGGAGAGTATTCTGCGGCGCCTCGGCCATGAGCCAACTGAGGTGCTCGATCTGTGCTGCGGGACCGGACAGGTGGGCTCGGAGATGGCGCGACGCGGCTACGATGTGGCAGGTATCGACATCGCCGAGCGGATGGTGCGATGCTGTTACTGCCGTGAGCCGAAACTGCCCGCCGCGGTGATGGATGCGCAGGAGCCGGGCCTGCGGGAACACAGCTTAGATCTGGTCGTCTCACTCTACGACAGTCTCAACTATATCATCGACGACGAGGGCTTGCAGAACTGCTTCCTCGGCATTGGACGTGCATTGCGACCCGGAGGGTTGATGATATTCGACCTCAATACCGAGCGGGCGCTGCGCATAGGGCTCTTTACACAGAACAATCTCGGCTCCAACGAACCGCTGGCCTATCAGTGGGAGTCACAGTGGGACGATAAGCGCAAGCTCTGCAGGGTTGATATGAAGTTCCGCTGGCGCGGGCCGGGGGAGAAGGTGCAGTTCACCGAGACGCACTATGAACGAGCGTGGTCGGAGGATGAGATACGGGAGATGGTGGCCCGGGCGGGGATGGAGATCTTACGGGTGTATGACGCTTACACCTTCCGCGAGCCGAGGATGCTGAGCAATCGCATCTACTACGTGGTGCGCAGATTGAGGGTGGAGTGAGCGATGAGAAGCGGAACGGGAAACGGATTGCTGCCGGTGATCGTCCTCGCGCTGGTCTCACCAATGCTCCTCGGGGGCTGCGGAGGCCCGGATTCGATCTCTCGCCGAACCCCCGAGGCCACGGCGCGGGCCTTTGTCGAGGCGATGAAGGCCGGTGACTACGACGCGGTCGCGCGGGGATATGACTTCGAATCATGGGCGCGACGCGAGAATCCCGACTGGGATACCTTCGGTGCACATCAGCGGCAGTTGATTGTGGAGGAGCTTCAGAACGCCAGGGCGCGGGAGTTGCGCGCGATGTCGGGCATGTTCACCGGGGAGATGACGGTCGGCGAAGTGGTCGAGCGGAACGACCGCGCTCAGGTCCTGGTGACTGCCGGAGCAACACCGCTGATGCTGTATATGACGCAGATCGAGCAGGACTGGTACCTGCGCAGAATTGAGGAAGGCACTCCGGACTGAACTCGTCTGTGAGATGACTCAGCCTGGATGACGCTATCATGAGGCCGCTCTCGACGAGAGCGGCCTCTTTGACTCAACGGCCATTCGGTGCAGGATATCCGGCGAGCACGGTGAACTGAACTATCCGAATCAGAGGTTTCTTCCGGGAGTCGATCGGGAGCCAGAGGAGCGCCACAGTTGCATAGAACTCCGGGATGGCTGATGTCGGCATTCGATCGCACGATTCGACCATTGCTGTGGGATCCCGAACAGATATTGAGAGGCTACGTGGCTCCCGGCGATACGGTCGCGGACATAGGGTGCGGGGCCGGTTACTATGCGCCGGCCCTCAGCAAGTTCGCGGGCCCTTCCGGCAGGCTCTTCCTGGTGGATGTGCAGGAGGATATGCTGAAGCGCTCAACGCGCAGGCTCAGACGCGCCTCCGATGCCACCGCGCAGGCCGTGCCTGTGCTCGCGGGCGACGACAGATTCGACCTTTCGGATGAATTGGACTTTGCCCTCATGTCGTGGATGCTCCACGAGGTTGAACGTCCCGCGCTTCTATGGGAAAATGTCGGCGAGCATCTGCGGCCCGCGGGCAAGGCGCTGGTAATCGAGCCGTGGGTGCATGTACGCAGGCGCCGCTTTGAGGAGGAGGTCGCGCCCGCTCGAGAACTTGGCTTTGCGACTGCTGAGATTGACGATATCCTCTTCTGCCATGCCTGCGTTGCTACCAGGATGGTGTGAAATCGACCTTAGTGCTTCATGATGTCAAGTCCGTGAAAGAGGACGAGCATGAGTGAAGAAGAGAGGGAGCCGAAGACCGAGGAGCAGCCTGAATCGGCGGAGGAGAAGCGCAGTTGGCGATGGCTCTGGTGGGTCATCGGAGCGATTGTTGCGGTGTTGATCGTTTACGCGGCAACGCGTCCTCCCGAGGTTACGGTGGCTGAAGCAGAAACTGGCGATCTCCCTGTGACTGTCACCGCAACCGGTGAGGTGGAAGGCCGGGTCGCGGAACTCTCGGCGAACGTGCAGGGACGGGTCGAGGAGGTCTATCGTGACGAGGGTGATCGGGTGAATCGCGGCGATCTGCTCTGCCGGATTACCCCGGGACCCACGCTCCCGGCCGGCGGAACCGCACAGACCGCCCATGAGAGCGTACAGGCACCCTTCGACGGGATCATCAGCCGCCGATATGTGGACCCGGGCGACAGCGCCACCCCCGGGATCCGTCTCTTTCAGATTGCCGACGCGCGCGAGATCTGGGTGACGGCGCTGGTCGATGACATCGACATCGCCAAAGTTCATGAGGGACAGGAGGTGCGCATCGTGCTGCCCGCGTATCTCGGAGAGGTGCTGCCGGGCCGGATCGAGCGCATCGCGGCGACCGCAACGCCGCGCACTGAGGCAGGCATCGGGGGCAGAGTCGTGCGCAGCCGCGTCGAGTTGACGGATCGAATCGGCCCTCTCCGCCCGGGGATGGAGGTCGATGTCTCTGCCGAAGCGACCATCGCGCGCGACGTGCTCCTGGTACCCGCGAACGCGGTGATTGAGGATGAGATTGGTCGCTGGGTGATGCTGGTGGAGGACGATCGCATAGAGCGCCGGGAGATCGTGATGGGGGCGAACAACTACGTTCATGCCGAGATAGTTGAGGGTCTTGAGCGCGGCGACCTCGTTGTGGTTGAAGGCAAGGATGAAGTGGATCCCGGTGACAGGGTGCGCACCAGGATGAGGGAGCCCCGTGAGTGAGATCGCAGTCTGCTGCGACGACCTGAAGAAACACTACCAGATGGGCGAGGTGACGGTTCGGGCGCTGCGCGGCGCGACCTTCGAAGTGCCCGAGGGAGCGCTGGTGGTACTGCTGGGGCCTTCCGGCTCGGGCAAGACCACGCTGATGAATCTCATCGGCGGCCTTGACACCCCAACCGGCGGCAGAGTCACTGTCGCAGATTACGAAGTCTCAACCCTCCGCGAGCCCCAGTTGACCGAATACCGGAGAGATACCGTAGGCTTCGTCTTCCAGTTCTTCAACCTCGTTCCCACGCTGACCGCCCGGGAGAACGTGGCACTGGTGGGCGAGCTTGCCGGAAATGCCGATGAGGCGGCGGAATTGCTCGAACGCGTGGGCCTCGGCGAGAGACTCGACTACTATCCCGCGGAACTGTCCGGGGGCGAGCAGCAACGGGTCGCGATCGCGCGATCGCTCATCAAGCGCCCTTATCTGCTGCTGGGCGATGAACCGACCGGCAATCTCGACTATGAGACCGGACACATTGTGCTTGAACTCATCCGCGAAGTCTGTGATGAAACCGACCTGACGGTGCTGATGGTCACACATAATGAGGCAATCGGGCGTATGGCGGATATGGTCATCTATCTCCGGGACGGACAGGTGGTGGATATCGAGGAGAACGAGGAGCCGGTTCCGCCCAGTGAACTGAAGTGGTAGCAGAAGCAGGGGATGGTAATGGACTATCCGGACCGATGGAAGGACAAACTGGCCGACGAGGAGAAGCGTGAGAAGATAGCGCGAAGACACTGGCGGCCGACGTGGAGACATGTCCTGGTGCTCTTGATCATCGGCGCGCTGTTCGCGTTAGTGTTCTGGCCGAACGGCTGCATCGAGTTCGGCTGAGAGAGACCACATATCCGGGAGGATTACCATGCGCAAATTTCATCACATCGGACTGCCGACCACAGAGTCAAAGGAAGGCGAGTGGTACGTTGAGGAGACGAAGGTCTGGGTGACCGAACCGGATGACCACCCCTTCATGGTCGAGTTTCTTCGCTACGAGGATGACAGTCCGGTAACCGGGCCGCTTCGCGAACTGCCGCATGTCTGCTTCGAGACCGACGATCACCGGCGCGAGATGGAGGGCTGTGAGATCATCCTCGGGCCTTTCCGCCCCGATGACGAGCGCACGGTCGTCTTCGTGATGAAGGATGGCTGCGTCTTCGAGTATATGGAGTACGATGACGGCATGGAACGGGACTGAGTGCCGTCAGAGCAGATAGCACTGTCGTGCCGAAGAGACACCCGATCAGAATCTCGGGCCGGATCTGATTCCGCAGCAGAGAACCATCGCGGGCAGGGAATCCGGCCCTCCTGATTCACGATGCGCGGGCGCGCATCATTCATGACGGGAGGATAAAGCGATGAAGAGTACCAGCCGGATCATCGCCCTGACTCTTTGCCTCACCCTCCACGGGGCGATTGTCGCCGCACAGGAATTGGTGGAGCAACAGATGCCCTTCTCAATCGGCGGAGTCGGCGGTGTTTACCTACTGGTCGAACCCGGCGAGCTTGAGATCGAGGTGTTCAAGCGCGACCTGAATGTTCGCAGGCGCGGCTGGGATATGCGGGTGATCCTCGCGGGACCGGATCGCGAGGTAATCGACGATCTGGTCATCCCACACAGCGGCGGAGAACAGGGCGATCCGCCGGGACCGCTGCAGAGCGTGCGCTGGAGCAGAGAGGTGGATCGTCCCGGCGTCTATGCGCTCAACATAACCACGGGCACCGATCGCCACGGTCTCGACATCGCCTGGGGTCTGCGCACCAACGCAGAGGCGTGGGTGATCGAGACGTCACGCGGCCATCGCGATGAGCGTCATGTGGAGCCGATCGCGCTCTTCGACGCCGACCGGCCTGCCGACGTATGCTTCCTGCCGCGACCCGGTGAGTTCGAGATAGAGGTGGAGGGCCTGTCACCAGACGTGAAGGAACTGGCGCTTTTCGACGATAGCGGGACACAGGTCGCCACCATTGAGGTGGCACAGGAGCAGAGCACGGCGATCCGCGACTATCTCTATCTTCCATCGGGTGACGCCCCCGAGGGTTCAGCGCGTTACACGGTGCCTGAGGACGAGGCGCGGGGACACAGTCCGTGGCGATTACACCTGCCGCGCGGTCAGGCCTTCCTCAACATAGATGGCGTTACCCGCTGGGCCGGCGGTGACCTTTACCCGAGTATGGCGGCGTGGACGCCGGATCTCGATTCGTGGTTCACGGTGCAGGAGAATCGCTGGCTGATAAGCCCCTACCATCGTTACGTCTACCGCGATCCGGGAGCGCAGGATGCAATCACATTCCGCGTGTACAACAACGCTCCCGAGACCCGCACCATCGCGCTGTCGCTGGAGTTTCCGGATGCTGAGTGGCCTGCGGCGCTGTCACAGGGCAGTGTGACGCTCGATCCCCATGAGACGGAGGAGGTGGAGGGGACCTTCACCGCGCCTGATGATAATGGTGAGGCGCTCGTCTGTCACGTGCGGGCTACTCCCGTGCAGGATACTGAGCGGTTCCCGCAGTACACGACCTATGCCACGCTTGCTGTGCATGCTGGCCAGGCTCCTGCGGATCAGCCGCTGGACTTACCGCTGGAACTGTCACCGTACTCACACGAGAATCGGCAGTTGGGCTATCTGCCCGACTACGTGGTGCACAACCAGGTCTACTTCGACCTCGAGAATCGGCCCTACGCGATATCCTCGCGCGATCTATATCGAAGGATAGACGGTGAGTGGATCGGCACGGAGATCACGGATGCAGTGGTCAGGCGCGTTCCGGAGTTCGATGACGGCACCTGGGTCACGACCTCGACCAAGATAGCTTTCGACGCGGACAACGATCTCTACCTGCTTGCCCGCACCGGTGACACGTCCGCGCTACTGCATTCCAGCGACGGCGGCGATACCTTCACCGCGTATGTCATCGAGGGGCGTGAAGATGAGCCCAAACAGTGGGATATCGAGCAGTTCTCCGGGCATAACGTTCCCGATGGCCCTCCGCCCGTGCTCCGCTTCACCCGCACGCATATCGACGATCCGGATATCCCCACCGCCCGGCGCGATCCACGCGTCCGCTGGCGGCGGGTGTACGATGTAGAGTTGATCGTGGCGGAGAAGACCGCGAACGGTGATCTGACTCTCGGAGAGCCGATGCTGGTTACCGATGCGTGCATCGGTACCGCATCTTTTCACTCCGGCGCAACCTCGTCGCTGGTCTCTCGCGATTCGCAGGTGCACATTGTCTGGGGCGAGGCAACAGACCCGGAGGCAAGCAGAGAGGAGATACCCGGCGTCCCGGTGTACGTGGCTAGCTATGACCGGGACACAGGGGAGTTGGGTGAGCCGGTCTTCATGAGCTTCGGGCCGCCGCCCAATGACACGCACAACATCCCCACCATCACGATGGACAGTGAGGGCCATATTCACGTGGTGGTCGGCACTCACGGCGAGCCCTTTCACTACCTTAGATCACTCGAACCCAATGATGCCTACGCCGGGTGGACCGAGGCGGTGCCCACCAGTGAGGAGACCCTGAGACAGACGTACATCGGCCTGGTGTGCGGGGCCGATGACGCACTGCACCTCGTCTTCCGCCTGGCCGGCTCCGGGGAGCATCTGCCGGGCTCCTCGTGGACGGGCCTCGCCTATCAGCGTAAGCTGCCCGGGCAGGACTGGGAAGACCCGGTGATGCTCCTGGTTCCGCCCTTCGGCAGTTACAGCAACTACCTGCATCGGCTGACCATCGATCAGGAAGGCGCGCCGGTGTTGTCGTACAACTACTGGTCGACGATGGTCTTCTACCGCAACGACTCGCGCGGCTCACGGGCGAGGGTCGAAGGGACGATGGCCGCCGTCTCCGGCAGGCCGGGGACCGCCGGTCGGATACAAAGGGGTGGCTGGGGTCGAGCCGTAATGACATCGCCTGACGGAGGCGACACCTGGCGAATGTGGTAGATCATACCTTTGACCTACCGACCTGGCGCACGGTACCACGGGCCTTCAGTCGCGCTCTCTATTGTGGAAGACCGATCCCGGTTTTTCGAGATTGATGACTTCTGATCGACCATCCAGGACGCGAGGGAGGACCTTATGAGCGGGGCACTGGCGGTAGTCGACGGAAATCTGATCGATGGGACCGGGGCCGAACCGGTGCCGGATGCGACCGTAGTGATGGAGGACGGGCGCGTACAGGCGGCAGGCGCCGACGTGGACGTGCCCGCGGGCGCGCATGTCATCGACGCGGCGGGTAAGACCGTGATGCCGGGGCTGGTGGAGGGACACGCCCACGTCGGGGGCAATGGAAAGGCCCAGCAGGTCCTGCGCCTCTCCCTGCAGCGTGGCATCACGACCGTGTGCAGCGTCTCAGCGAACGAGGCCGGGATCGCGCTTCGCGACGCGATCGAGGCGCGTCAGGTGCGCGGCTGCGCGCGGCTCGTGGCGGGATGCATCGTCACCTGCACCTTCGGCCACGTGCGCTTCCGCTGCGCCGACGGGCCGTGGGAAGTGCGCAAAGCGGTGCGCGAGATGGCCGAGCTTGGCGCGGACTTCATCAAGACCGCCGCATCGGGCGGCTTCTGGGCGGCCGATGAGGTCTGCTCGGTGCGCAACTACACGCTGGAGGAGCTTGCTGCATTGGCGGACGAGGCGCACGCCTGGCACCTGCCCGTGGTGGTGCACGCCCACACCCAGCCGGGCATCAACAACTCCATCGAAGCCGGCATCGATCAGATCCACCACGGCGCATTCATCGGCGAGGAAGGCGTGCGCGGGATCCTCGAGCATGACCTCTGGTTCATGCCGACCCTGCGCGTGACCAGCGATCGCAACATCGCGGCATGGCCGGACCGGCCGTGGATGGCGGAGGAGATGAAACAATCGCAGCCGATTCACCGCGAGGGTGTGCGGCTGGCGCACGAGCTTGGCGTGAAGATCGCGTTCGGCTGCGACTATCCCGGCTCGGCGCACGGCTGGGCGATCGGCGACGCAGCCATGTGGGAGTTGCAGGAGCTTACCTGGTGCGGGCTGAGCCCTATGGAGGCGATCGTGGCGGCGACGAAGACCACCGCGGCGGCATACCGGCTCGATGACATCGGGACGCTGGAGCCGGGCAAGAGAGGCGATCTGCTGGTCGTTGACTGCGACCCGCTGAAGGACATAAGCGGCCTCTACGAGCAGGACAATATCAACATCGTCATAAAGGACGGCCGTGTCGAGTCCACCGACGAAGCGCACAGGGATTACTATCGCGTGCGCGAGGATCAACCCGCAGATCGTTTTCAGGGGTAAGCAGCACAACGGGTGGAATCGGAATGCCACCGCAACCTGACGACTGTCTCCGGCAGGAAGCGAGGGCCGGCGGGGAGAAGTCTCGTATTGCAAGGGTACGCAGACACGCAATGGAGGGTTAGCGATGTCCATGATCGATGCCGAATTTACCGCACACGCCCCGAAGCCGGTCGCCACCGTTCCCGCGGGCAATGTCGAGGTGGCAGTCTATGAAACTGCGGATGATATGGGGCTCGCCAGTGCCATCTCAATCGCCTCGGAGCAGTGCCGCCTGGTGCGCCAGAACGGTGAGACCAGTCTGCAACTGATGGCCGCACCGTCGGCCTTCCCCTTCTACGAGGCCTACATCGAACTGGCTCGGGTATCCGAGCAGCTTCAGGAAGCCATCGGCCAGACCCACTTCTTCCAGTTCGATGACTATCTGCTTCCCGCGCACCATCAGGCCTCCTTCCGCTTCCTGCTGACACACTATCTCTTCGCCGATCTCGCCGACTGGTACGATCCAAAGAAGGTGCACTTCTTCCAGCCCGACATCGGCGACGATCCCGTTGCGGCTTCGCGACAGTACACCGAACTGTTGCTCGAGCACGGTCCCGACCTGATGCTCAAGGGGCAGGGCGAGGACGGCCACTGGGGCTTCCACCAGCCCGGCATACCGATCGACGGGGATCCCGAGTTCATCACTGTCACTATGAACGATATGAACATCTCCCAGCAGATGCGAGACCACCCCGAGCTTTTCCGCACGCGCGCGGATGTGCCTAAGGAGGCGTACACAGCGAATGTGCCTCTCTTCATGCATACCCGTGTGCTCATCGAGGACAATGTGCCACAGGCATCCAAGGCCTACGCGATGCTCGCCTCATACGGGACCGACGTTGTCGATGCCTGTTGCCCGTCGAGTGCGGTGAAGGAGCATCCGAACGCCGTGGCACGCACGACCGTGGACGCGGCGTGGGCTCTGCTTGAATACCGCGAGGAAGGGCGACTGTCGAAAGACGCCATGCAGCGCCTTGACGAGATCTGGGAGACGCCACAGGATCCCGGTGCCGCCTACGACAAGCGCATCTTCATGCGCGACTCATTCGAGACGCTCGGGATCAAGCACGACTGAGACTCAACTCCGTCCTCTCTCCGATCAACGCGAACCGCGTCGGGTGCCGCTCCAGCATCCGGCGCGTTCGAGATTCGCCGCGACCGGCTGTCCCGCCGTCAGGTGCTGCCGAACAGCGCGGCGTCGAGTTCGAGCAGCGCGGCAACAAGTTCGTCGTGGATCTTAGCCAGCGGCAGAGTACCCTGCATCAGCGGCACCTGGTCGGCGGCGTAACCTCCCCGCGCGGCGGCGGTGCGATCCGGCGCGTAACCGAGCGCATCGTTGCTCGGACCAACCACCAGCGCGATCGGAGCGTCCGCTCCCTCGACCACGTCGTTCTTTATCGCCTGGAAGACCTCGAAGGGCGAGGCGTAGAGGCCCAGCGGCCCGATGCGGATACCCTGAATCAGCGTCGGCTCTGCCAGCGATTGGCCCTCGTCCATCGCCGCGAGAAAGCGCCGGTAGGCGACCGCCTTCACCGTCGCGAGGCGCATCTCGCGGTCATCATCGGTCGCGTCAGGCGCGTGGATGATCTCCTCCTGCTCGGCGAGCAGAGACGCGATCTGTTCGCGGCTGAACTCCTTGCGCGTGAACCGCACCTCTCGCAGCAGGGTCTCGATGCGATCCACCTCGACAGGTTCCGCGGCGTCGATACCGGCGCGCACGCAGCGCGCGTAGCGTCCCGCGATCACATCAAGCGCCGCCAGCGACTCCTCCTCCGGCTCATGTACCACGCAGGTGTTCACGTCTCCGTTCGCGCCCTGCAGGAAGAGGCCGGTCGCGCCGGGATGCTCGGCCTCGATCAGGTTCGTCGCCACGCCGACAAAGTCGCCGTGAATCTGCCGCGTCTGCGCACAACAGACCACCGGATGGCAGCCGAAAGAACTCGCGAAACCGATGGTACGCCCGTCGTCATCGCGCGCGACCAGCACGTGCGCGGTGGTGTCCGTCAACTCCGGCTTCGCGGGACGCCAGTCGTCGCGCAACGCTTCCTCGAGCGCAGGCGCGTCATCGTACTCGCGGTTGACGCCGATCCCCTCACAGCGAACCCGCGCGTGGCTGAGGGTCCCCGGGCGAAGGTCATTCACCGCCGCGATCGCCGCCCGCGCAATGCGCCCGGGCAGAAGCTCCAGCCACGGCTGATCGGGCTGTCCCCAGCCGATCAGGCCGCCGGTCTCCGGGCCGCTGTGTGTATGAGTGCACTGCACCATGATGCGCTCGGATGGGACGCCCGTCTCCTCCCGCACGAGTTCGCAGGCGCGCTCGAAGATCCGCCGGTAGATCACACACAGGTCGAGGCTGACGATGACCGCCGGATCGCCGTCAAGTTCGAAGGCCATCGCGCGCGCCCACAGGGGATCGCGGACGCCGACGCTGTGCCGGTTGATGAACGGTCCGAAGCCCGCGAGTTCCACGCCGACCCGCGGGGTCAGTTCGCAGCGTCCGAAGCCGATTCTCATGCGTCCGCCTCCTCCGCGCCTGCGGTCCATTCCGTCAGTTGATCCTCGTCGAGCGGCCAGATAGGGCGCCTGAGGTTCAGGAACTGCATCTTCGTGACGTCCGGATTGTGTACTCCCGGTGTGTCCACCTCGAAGATCGCCTCCGCAAGCGGTCCGTAGTCCGCGCGGAAGTGAACCGCGGACTTGAGGCCTATCAGCAGGCAGTCGCGCGGCTCGATCCCGACGCTGCGCAGCGCCTGGCAGTCGTAGGGCTGGATGCGCTGCTCGGTCAGCACGATCTCGACGCCGCCGACCACGAAGACCACCGTGCGTCCCATCGCGACCTCCATGTTCGTGTACATCGGCCCGCGGTTGACGTAGCGGCCGTCTGAGATCATGCGCACGTAACCGGTCAGCGTGAGCGTCGGCCCATGCCGGTCATCGGTCTTCGCGCCGACCTCAAGGGTCACGGTCTCGCCGACACCGGCCTCGATTGCGCGCTCTACCGACTCGGGATCGACGATGATGGCGACCGCCGAGCGCGGCACATCCGCCTCGATCATCGCCTGCAGCATGACCGTGCCGTCACAGGGCGCGCCGCCGCCGGGATTGTCGGAGCCATCGGCCAGCACCACCGGGCCCTCGCCGCTCTCCAGCGCGTAGTCGATAGCCTCCGAGAGCGGAGTAAGCTCCAGGCGGAAGTCCTCGCGCCGGTTCCAGATGGCCTGCGCGATCTCTGCCGCGGCGGCTTCGGCGAGGTCGGTGTCATTGTCGGCGGTGACCACCACGGACGCGCCGCAGTGGGCGATGTCCGCGAAGGGGAAGCCGCCCGCGACCGTGACGTTGAGGATGCCCGGGCGCGCCTCCACCTCGTGGGCGAGGGCGATGATGTCCGCCATCGGCGGGATGAGCGTGCACATGCGCGGCGGGCCGATCAGCATCGGCACCTGAACCAGCGCGGAGACGGGACGCGCGCGCCCTTCGAGCATGTCGATCATCAATCGCGCCGCATCCTGCCCGCGCTCGTATGAGTCAACGTGCGGGTAGGTGTCGTAACCGACCAGCGCGTCGGACTGCTCGACCATCAGCGGGGTGATGTTGGCGTGCAGGTCGAGCGTGGTAATCACCGGAACCTCGGGGCCGACGATCCGCCGCACCTCCGCGAGCGTATCGCCCTCACAGTCCTCGCACTCCTCCGCCACCATCGCGCCGTGAAGCTGCAGCAGGACGCCGTCGAGCGGCAGCGCGGCCTCAAGTTCCTCCAGAAACATCCCCAGCACGCGATCGTAAGTCGCCTGCTCGATCATCGGGGACGGTTGCGGGAAGGTCCAGAGCAGAGGCACCGCCTCGAAGCCCTCTTCATCCGCGGCATCGAGGAATGCCCCGCTGCTGGTCGCCTTACCCCTGAGCGTCTGCAGAAGCTCATCTCCGATCATCAGGCCCGGGAAGCCGCGCCCGCGCGCGAAGTCATCGAAGGTGGTCATCCCCTCGGCAAAGGTGTTCGTCTCATGTGACAGTCCGCCGACAGCAATGCGTTTCATCGGGTCAACTCCCTGACAGGTCGGTTCGTGGCAGGCGCTGCTCAGACGCTCCAGCGCGTGGTCATCAGGACGGTCTTCTCACCCGGATTCTCCTGCTGGTAGTACACGGTCAGGATCGTGCCGTCGTCACACTCTATCGATGCCGGATAGCCGAGGTCACTGCTGGGCGCATCGTCGCGCAGGACGATCTCGCTGTCGAAGTCCCACGTCGCCCCACCGTCGTGCGAGAGGCAGGCGCGCTGGCCGAAGGGCTCGTGGCGATAGCCGTAAGTCAGCAGGATGCGCCCGTCGCTCAGTCGAGTCAGGTGCGGCGGCTTGCCGAGAATGTCGGTGCAAACCGGCTCGCTCCAGGTGCGCCCGCCGTCGTGTGACTCGAACTGCCAGAGCAGCGAGGGTTCCCTCTCGCCGGACCTGCGGTCCTCGTAGCGCGCCATGCCGAGGATGTGACCGGGGGCTACCTCGATGGCGTGAGGTTCGCACAGGTAGGCGTAGCCACCATCCTCCTCCACCGTGCTCATCATCGCGCTGAGGCTGCCGATCAACTCCCACGAGCGCCCGTTGTCGAGCGACTGCGCCGCCCCCAACATTGCCTCGCCTTCAGTCCGCGCGAAGATGATGGTCCCAACGAAGAGCAGACTGTCATCGGCGAGCACGATCGGGCCGTGCGGGGTGCACGCGATCGACGGCACGGGGTCCTCCCACGTGTCGCCGCGATCCGGCGAGCGCCTGGTCCAGTGCCCGATCCGGCGGTCGCTGGCCCTCGCCTCCGCGTGTGTCCACCTCACCACGTCCTCTTCGCTGACCTGCGAGAGCGCCTGCTGCCAGCGCTCCTCTTCGCCCTGAGTGTACTGCTTCATCGCGAGGTAATCCTCGTAATGGGAGGTGAACCAACTGACCACGAGCGAGCCGTCAGGGGCGACGCAGAGCCCTGCGTCGCGGTCGTCGAGCGGCGTGTCGGTTATCACGACTGCGTCTGACCACGTCTCACCGTTGTCAGATGAGCGCATGAAGCAGGTCTTCCCGAAGGGATCAACATGCGCGTCGCGGTCGCCGGAGAAGACGATGAACAGTTCGCCGTTCGCGGCTTTTGCGATGGTCGGCCAGCCGATGTAGCGTCCAGGCTGCCTGCAGATTACACTTGATTCGTGGATCGACGCTCCGTTTGACATTGAGACTCTCCTCCATCGGTCGGATTACGCGGCTCTAACTCGCGTGACGCACCGTGTTCTGCACGGGCTCAAGTCTCTGCGGTTCAGTAATCTTCCGGGTTGAACCACTCCTCGGGGCTGGGTGCAAGGTACGGTGGGATGCCCTCGACGCGAAGGCCCAGGTCCAGGCGCGCCTGCAGAATCACGTCGAGCATCGTGCCATCCGGGTTCTGCCCGAGATCGAACTGCAGATCGACGCTCTGCGCACCCTGTCCCTCGTTGGTGAGGAACTCCGACGCCAGCGTCTCGCCATCGGAACCGAGGATCATCCCGCCCCAGCGGCCTCGATGCCATGCGTTCAGCCCGAGCGTGGCGCGGGTAACGTCCGGCGGGGCGTAGAGCGCCCAGCGCGAGGTGCCGATGCCTCCGAGCATGACGCCATCGACCAGCCTCACCACCCGTCGGCCCTCCGAGGAGTTCGCGTCCCAGACCGAGCGCATGTCATCGGAGATGCGCACGGTGTACACGCCGCCCGGGGCATCCGCCGCAAGCTCGGCGGTGAACTCGAAGGGACTGTCGGTGTCAAATTCGTCGTCGGCCACGACCTCGCCGTCGGGCGCGAGCAATTGCACCGTGCCGAACTCATCCTCGCGCGTCCTCGCCCCGTAGGGACTGCGCTCGGCCGTCACCGTGAAGGCCCCGTCACCCTCGCGTAGCAGCAGGATCTCCTTCACCAGCGGTGAGCGCACCTGAATGCGATTCGCGGGGGCGGCGGTGCGCATCTGCTGCACCATCAACTGCTCCGGATCGGCATGAAGCGCAGTCTGCACCGCTTCAGACGAAGGATCGGCACGATCCAGCACCGCCATCACCTGCGGAGCGAACAACATTGACTGTGCGAGACTCTTGCCGTCACCCCCGCCGCCGTCTCGAATCACCGCTGCGAAAGCGTGCGCGACCATGTCCATCAGTTCCTGATCGCCAGTCTGGTCCGCGACATAGGCGATCGAGGGGATGATCAGCATGCTGGTGCCTGTTCCGGCAAGTTGCGGATTGTTCACGTAGTGCGGCGATGAGGTGTAATGAAAGACCCAGCGCTCAGGGATGAACATGGTTCGCACCCAGCGCATGGCCGCCTCCATGGAGGTCAGCGCATGAGCCTCCCCGGTCTCACGGTGATATGCCTCGATGCCGCTGAGCAGATTGCCGATGAGGAAGGTCGTGTTACCGACCCATCCGGGATAGCTCCCCGCGTGGTCCGCGGGCAGCGGATGGGGCCAGGCCCCGGTGTCCTCTAGGTCCTGCTCATCGAACGCCACCTGAATAATCCGCTCGGCGGCCTCAAGATACACCGGGTCGCCGGTTGCGCGGTAGACCGCCATGATGGCCACCAGTGACCATCCTGCCGAGCGCTCGTGAGTGCCGAGACGGTCGAAGGTCGGGGCCATCGCGAAGGCGATGTGCTCGCCCAGACCGATGGCGGCCTCCATCACACGCGCGTCACCGGCGAGATACCATCCGGTCATCATCCCCTCCGCCCAGGTATGTCCGTTCGCAGCGGTGGTGTGATAGCCGTAGCGATAGCTCCAGCCGGGTTTCGCGAGATGCTGCGACCACTCTCCGGTATGCGCCACCGAATGAAGCTGCATCGCGCCCACGTGAAGCGGATCCGGGTATGCGTGGACGCAGTCAACATCCGCCATGTGCCTCACACTCGCCAGCGCCAGCCGATAGTAATCGCGGTTCCCCGTGCGCGCGAACTGCATGAAGAGTCCCTGAGGCAGATCGTACTCGTTATTGCCCCAGTTGGTGCCGCGCTCGCCGAACCAGTCACCCCAGTTGAAGAAGCCGTACTCCCGCTGCCTCTCCTTGATCCGCAGATGCTGCTCGAAGCGCTCGTCGACGAGCGCATCCCACGCCTCGAAGACCCCCTCGCGCGGAACCGCAAGATCGCCCAGCGCCCCGGTCTCTGCGTAGTATTCCGTCGGTATCACCGGAACCAGCGGCATGCGTGTCTCCCCCGCAAGCTCCTCGAGGTCTGACGCGTTCCCATCGTGGAAACTCAGGCTCAACCGCGTGGTCTTCGACATGCCCCACTTGAAGCGATAGTGTCCCTCGACAAAGGGGAAGCGCACATGCTCGGGCAGGTCCTCGTAGAAATCCTCACCCTCAAGCGGCGGCAGTATCTCGATCAGGGCACTGTCCTCGGAGGCGCTCAGGGCCTTCGGGTACTCCTCCCAGAAGCTCTCGACCGCGACGCCGACGCCCGGCCCGGCGGCCGAACGGTAGTCCATCACACCGCTGGCACGGAGATTCTCGCTCTCGGCGTCACCGAACGACAGCAATGCATCGTGTTTCTGCATGAGGCGCGCATCCGGCCCCGCTGCCGCTTCCACCGCAGCTTCCGCACCGTCCGGGGCCGGTACGAGGAAGCTCGCGTTCGCGCCACCGCCCGCGATCTCAACCGGCATTGTAAGCGAGAGGATATCCGTGAACTCGGTCTCGAGGTAGTCATCGATGTGCGTGGCGGCGACATGCACCGAGGGCGAGCCCGCCACGAAGGTCAGGCGCACGATAGCCCGCAGGTAGTCCTCGCCGTCCTCGGCCACGTAGGGCCCTTCGAGACGCACGGTGGTCGCCAGCGGGCCCTGCTTCTCCACGCGCACATCCTCCGGCGCGCCCCCCGCCAGCCGGTAGGTCTTCCCGCCCTCGCGCACCACCACGATGCCCTCGGGCATGGCGGCGACCGGCGTCCCGTCCAGCAGCACCTCGTCGAGGATCGTGAAGCGCTCGCGGCTGATGGTCACCTGCAGCGGGCCGGTGCCGACCACCAGCGCGGTGTCCTCGTGATGCACAGTGACCGGGTCTGCGATCTCAGCGCGCCGCACCTCGCTGCCGAACTCGACCGCGAAGTCCGCGCTCTGCCCCGCCTCAAGGTCCACGAGCGTCTCGATCAACGCCCAGCGGATAGATCCATCGGGCCACCATGAGGTCACCGAAGCCTGCGTCGGCCTCTCCGCGCCCTGCGGATCGAGCACCCGGATCAGCGCCGGATCGAAGAGCGCGCCGCGCTCGAAGGGCATTCCGAAGCCCATCAGTTCACCGGAGCGCGCCACGCCCGCCTCTTCCAGCAGGTTCACGGTGACCTGATGCCGCGCCACCGCCGCCGATTGCTCGGGCCGACGCGCCTGAGTGCTGAAGTGTACCTCCGGGGTTGGTCGGCGCTCGGGAAGGTGCGCGCGCTGCTCCGGCGCCGGCTCGATCTCCTCCCGCAGGAAGCCCTTGAATGCGAGACGATCCTCGCCGGGTAGATCGGGTTTGGCACGCCCCTCGTTAATCGGGACGCTCACAGGATACCAGTCGCTGCTGTCTCCGCCGCCTGCATCGCTCTGCACCAGCGTGCGGATCCGCACCCGGGCCTCGTTCTCCTCGGTGAAGAGCATGACGTCATCGGCGATCCAGGCGACATTGTCACGCACCAGTCCGCGCACATCGGCGCGATCCTCGCGGTAGATCGCCCGGTTGTTCACCGAAGCGCTCGGACGAGCGCCGCGGGTCACGTACTGCACATCAGTCCCGACCACCTCAGGCTGATCCTGCCTGCCGCTGCGCGGGTTGTTGTCCGCATCCAGATACAGCAGCGCCCAGGTACCTGTCCGTGGGAAGTCCCGGTCGAACTCCAGCGCCCAGACGAAGCGATCCTCTGCCACGTGCGCCATGTGAACCCTTCGCACCACCGGCACGATCGAGTCATCACGCGCCGGGCGCTCGACCACTACCTGCAGGTCGCGCGGCAGGTCCTCGGTGGCTCCGAGCAGTTCAATGACATCCGGTGCGACCTCCAGCTGATTCTGCGCGCCCGCTTCAGTCCCCAACCGCAGAATCACAAGTCCTGTAATGATTGCCAGTAACATCAGTAACATGAGCTTGCCGCGGTGTTCTCGCATGATACACTCCACCCGGTTCGCCGGTATTGCCCCGCTGCTGGCTGCGTACTCCGCACCGAGACGGTTCCTGACGGGCGGGCGCAATCCCTCCATCTCGCCACGTCGGCCTCGATCGCCTCACTGCAACACCGATCCGTCTCGTGTTGCCCGGCGCCGTGCCTATCTGTTACACTTCATCCTGGCAGATTCGCGGACGAGAGCATGCTGGACTGTGGAGAGGTCACTTGCCCGAATACCGTCGCGACGTGCTTGCAGATGAGATCTACGTGCACGGTCCGCCCGCGGGGAGCGGGCGGTTGCGCGTTGCACTCCTCTACCCGAGCGACTATGCCGTCGGAATGTCCAACCTCGCTCTCCAGGGGCTCTATCGCCTGTTGAATGCTCACGGGGATATTCTGTGCGAACGCGTCTTCTATCCCGGCCTGCGCGAACGTGACCGCAAGCGCGATGACACCCTCCGTTCGCTGGAGCACGCCACTGCGCTCGGCGCCTTTGATGTCATCGCAATCACATCTTCATTCGAGCTTGACTGGCTGAAGCTTCCAGCCGCATTTCAGCGGGGTGGAGTGCCTCTGCTGGCGGCCGAACGCACCCGCTTCGCACCGCTGGTCATCGCCGGCGGCCCGGCGGTTACGGCAAATCCGATGCCGCTTGCGCAGATCGCGGATGCTCTCTTCATCGGTGAGGCGGAACCAATAGTCGATGCACTCGTGCACGAACTGCTCAGCCACGACCCGGGCAGCGACTCGGAGCGCGAAGCTCTACTGGAGAATCTCACACAGATACCGGGGTTTCTCGTGCCCACGCTCGAGCAGTCCCTTCCGGTGCCGCGAATCGCGCTCGATGACCTCGACGCAGTTCCGACCACCACGGGGATAATCTCGCCACGAGCTGAGTTCGCGTCGGCCTTCCTGATCGAGACCGGAAGAGGCTGCCCCCGTCGCTGCCGATTCTGCCTTGCGCGCCAGATCTACCACCCGGTGCGCAGGCGCAGCGCAGAGAGCATTCTCGCCGCCGCCCGCCGCGGCTTGGAGCATACCGACCGCATCGGTCTCGTCGGCGCGGCAGTTGCAGATCATCCGCAAATCGCGCAGATAACAACGCAAATCGTGCAGTATGGAGGCCGGGTCACGACCTCTGCGCTTCGAGCGGAGGGAGTGTCACAAGAACTGCTCGAGGCTCTCGTCGCAAGCGGACAGCAGACCATTACTCTCGCACCTGAGACCGCCGATGAGCGTATGGCTGAAGTGCTGGGCAAGCGCCTTGACTTCGACACGGTACGCGAAGCTGTCGAGCTTGCCGCCGCGCTGGATATGACCGATGTCCGGTTGTACTTCATCCTTGGCATCCCGGGTGAAGACGATGACACCGCGGACGCAATCATCGCCTGGGTCGGGGCGCTTGAGCGCGAGATCGCGGGCATACATGTGACGGTGAACGCGGGGGCGCTGGTGCCAAAGCCCCACACGCCGCTGGAGCGTGCGGCGGTTCCCGATCCAGCCACTGTAGATCGGCGGCTCAAGCGCCTGCGTCGCGGACTGCGGAAGCACACACGTGCCGACGTGCACATCTCTTCGGCTCGCTGGAGTGCCGTGCAGACAGTTCTCACTCGCGGAGATGAGGAACTGACCCCGGTGCTTCGCCGGGCCGGAGAAGGTGGGCCGGGCGACTTCCTCCGAGCACTCGATGCCGAAGCCCTGGCGCTGAGCGACTATCTCGGCGAGCAGACAGGCGATCTGCCGTGGGATGTTGTGGGCGAGTGTCGAGAGATGGCGGTGAACCGATGAGCGAGCACATGGGACTCCCCTACTGCTATCGACTATCGCCACCGATCGGTCAATATGCCCTCGCGGCGCTGGAGTTCAGGGCTCTTACCGGTGCGAACGGGCCGCGGGTGCCGACTCCGAATCCCCGGGGCGAGCGTGACGATCTGCCCCGCCTCGTCCGGGCGCGCATCGGGGTTGATGTCGGCCGCTCATCCTACGTCGCCGAATGTCTGCGCGTGCTGGCGGAGGAGCCAACTCTGGAGGAATTGCTAACATCCGCAGGGAAGCTGTCACTGAAACGCGAACGTTTCCGCATCAAACTCCGAGAATCGGGCGAGGTCAAAAGCCCTCTCTCACAGGAGATCGAGCGGGCTTTCGCCGACACCATCGTCGGCAGTCCGGATCTCTCGAACCCGGCCACCCTTCTCGTCGTCATAGCTCAACCGGACAGGTGGTTGCTTGCCGAGCAGGTTTCGTCTACCGCCAGAGGCTGGCGGGGACACGAGCAGAGACCCTTTCAGTACTCCAGTGCGTTGCCACCGCGCATTGCCCGGGCGATGGTTAATCTGGTGGCCGCGCCGGGAGACAGGATCATCGATCCATGCTGCGGGGTCGGAACGGTGCTCGTTGAGGCATCCTCCATGGGCATCGAGCCATACGGATGGGAGATTAACCCGAAGCTTGCGGAACATGCCACCGCTAATCTCTGTCATCATCAACAGGGTGCCTGGATAGTAGTCGGAGATGGGCGTAACGCGCGCGGACGGTGGGGCGGCGCGGTGCTCGACCTTCCGTACGGTCAGCAATGCGAGAGAGTGGATAGCGTCTGTGCCGGGCTGGTGAAGCGCGCGACTGAAGTAGCGGACCTGATTGCCGTCGTGTCGCTGCAGGATCTGGGTGAATTGCTTGCCTCCCTTGATTGCCGGCTGCTCGGCGTCGCGGAGTTGGTCAAGGGCCACCTCAGGCGACGTGTGCACTGGGCCAGCACCCCATCCGGTTCACAGGCACTGTCTGGAGGGTAGAATCATGGCCGACAGAGAGGCACTTTCAAGTGAGCGTATCCCGCCCGCCGTGGGACCGTATTCGCACGCGGTTCGGGCCGGTGACTTCCTGTTCTGCTCGGGGATCATCGGGCTGTCTCCCGAGACCAACGAACTGGTCGAAGACAGCTTCGAGGCAGAGGTAAGACAGGCGCTGGACAATCTCGCGACCCTGCTCGCAGATTGCGGCACGGGACTCGATCGCGTTGTGAAGACCACAGTCTTTCTCGTGGAACTCGGACAGTTCACAGCATTCAACGAGATATACCGGGAGTACTTCGTGGAGGATCCCCCGGCGCGCTCGACGGTAGAGATGGCCGCCCTGCCGCTTGACGCGCGAATGGAGCTGGAGGCGATTGCCCTTGCATAGATCATCCTGTCACATCTTCATGCTGTTATGCCTTCTGTCGGCCCTCTCTGTGAGTGCGCCCGCTCAGGCACAGAATCTTCTTCGCAACGGCGATTTCAACGGGCCCGTGGCTGCCGACATTCCGCAGGGCTGGGCGCTGCACGACTTCCGTGACGATGATCTCGCCGGTGCGGAGGTGGTGGACCGAAACGCGAAAATCGGTCGCCGGGCCCTAAAACTCGAGGCTCCGGTCTTCCCCGCCGACTTCACGGCCTTCAGTCGGCCCATCGATGTCAGCCGGCTTCAGAATCAGGAGATCATCTTCTCCTGCTTCTTCCGCACCGAGGACCATCCGCAGGCCCTTGTCACCCTCGCTACCTACGGTGAAGACTTCACCGCGCGCGAATTCCACACTCCCGAACTGCGCAGCGAGTCGCATCCTCTGGGAGAAAGCTCAGACTGGTTACTCTACAATACTCATCTCACCATTCCCGAGGGAGCCGAACAGCTTGTCGTGATGCTGCGCATACTCGGGGGAGGAAAAGTCTGGTGGGACGGCATCTCCGTGCGTCCGGTCGGCAGTGAGGTTGAGGCAACTCTCGAGGAAGCCGGCACCATCAGCCGCCTGCCGAATCAGCGCGCGGTAAGAGTGCGGTTGACCAACGCGACCGATCGAGAGCAGCCGATCAGGCTCGAGATAGAGGCGGAGCGCGACAGGCGTCCCGAGCGGGAGACCACCGAACTCAAACTCGCCCCACGACAGAGCCGAGCCATCGACTTGAACTACGCTTACGACTATCAGGAGGCGCATGGACTGACGATCCTGCTGCGCGGAACGAGACCGGATGAGTTGCATCAGGCCTGGGACTTGCACGCACCGGGGCTGATTGATGCCCGGATTGCAAGTCCGGCGTTCCGAAGATCGGTTATCGCGAGTGTCTCCGACGACAGAATCGTGGTGGAGGGGCGAATAAACGCAGTACCGGAGATCGCACGAAAGGCCCGCATCTCAGCTTCACTGGTGGGAACCGGTGACCAGGCCTCGTCTCCCGAGATGCTGAGCGATCGTGGGATGGCGGGGCCGTGGCGTCTCGAACTATCCTCGCGCGGCATGCTCACTCAGAAGTACGAGGTGCATGTCACCGCTGAGATAGAGAATCGCGAACACACCCTCAATCTTCCACTCAGGCGCGTTAGATCCGCTGAAGCGGAGACCGCCTACGATTCGCGCAACAGGCTCTGGGTCAACGGTGAGATGCGATTCCCCCTGGGCATCTATCGCGTCTCTCGGGAGGACGATCTGACGACCGTCGCCGAGGCGGGCTTCAACTTTGTGATCACACCTTCGCGTCTGATCAGCTTCCGCTACGCCAACGCCGCGCGAGATGCCGGTATCAACGTTGTGCTCGCCTCAGATACGCTCGATGGACAGTTCTGGCAGCACACCACACGCAAGTTCTTCAACCACGAGGCCCTTATGGGCTGGTACGGGATGGAACTGCCCGATACCAAAGCGGTAACGACACATACTCTGCGGGAGGCGTACACACGAGCCGAATCAGGGCCTCATCCTGCGATTGCCGAGGCGGATCCGCACCGCCCGATCATGCTCGCCCTGCGCCCGAATTACAGTATGACGCAGTTCGCGGAAGTAGCCGACATCGTGCTCGTATGGAACGATCCAATTCCGCGCTGGTCGGTTACCAGCGTGGCGGACGCGGTACGCGCAGGTCAGGAAGCAGTTGAGGGCAGAAAACCCGTCTGGGCGATCATACAATCGTCGGGATACCGCTGGTTGAATGAACTGAGCCCCACACTCGAAGCCGATGCGAGACCTCCCACCCCCGAGGAGCATCGGGCGATGGTCTTCCTCGCACTCATGGCCGGGGCCGACGGCCTCGTCTATCACTCCTTCGCGCTGCCTTCAAGGGGCGATCGCCCGTCCTATCGAATCGAGCGCAATGAACCCGAGCTGTGGGAGAGCATCCTCGAGACGAATCGTCGCCTCGGATGGCTGGCACCGGTGCTGCTGCATGCCGACCCCGAGCCAATCGAACTCGATGACGACCTGCCGATTAGGGCCGCCTCCTGGGAACACGAGGGAACCCACTACATCGTCGCCGTTAACACAGACGACAGCACCTCAGTCGTGGCTTTCAATCCGGGCATCGGGGCGGGTAAGGAGGTCCCGGTGCTCTTCGAGAACCGATCGGTGGTCGTAAGCGGCTCGGGCGACATCGGCGATGTCTTCGATCCGTTCGGGGTACACATATATCAGATCGATCGATGATGCGTCCCTTGTCGCATCAGGGCAGGGAGGGCCTCCACTTGGCGGGACCTGAGATGACCGGCATCGCGCAGTACTGGCGCAACTCCACAGCACGCTTTCCGCATCGCGCCGCTGCCGTCTGCGAGGGGCGCAGTTACACCTATCGGGAAGCCGACCGGCTCTGCGAAAACCTCGGAGCGGCCCTCCAGAAACGGTTTAGGCTGGAAGAGGGCGAACCGGTGGCCGTCGCAATGCCGAACTGCGCGGAGTTCTTCCTCGCCTACTGGGCTATCATACGGGCGGGCGGCGTGGTTGCCGCGGTGAACTGCCGTCTCGGTGAGCGGGAGATGTCCCATGTCCTGCGTGATACGCGGGCGCGCATCCTCATCACCCACGGACGCGCTGAGAGTCAGGTCGAGGCCGGTCTCGACGCGGCTGATAGCATCAGCCACGTCATCGTGGCCGAACCGAAGACGCAACGAGCTACCCGATTCGCCGATCTGGTCGAGGATGACGCCGCGGGAGAACTTGAGGAGGCCGACCGAAAGGGCGAAGATCTCGCGGTCATCGCGTACACCTCCGGCACCACTGGCCGGCCCAAGGGCGCCATGATGCGTCAGTGTGACCTCCTCGTTAACGTGAAGAACTGTCTCGTCGCGCACTCCTTCCGTCACGAAGATGTGCATATGCTGGCGCTGCCGATGTTCCACTGTACCGCACTCTACTCACTTGTGCCCTCTGCAGCCTATCTTGGATCCACTCTCGCGATCGCCCCCCGACCCGACCTCGGCGAACTACTCGATCTCATCGAGCGCCTGCGTCTGACGACCTTCCTCGGGCCGCCGACCCTCTTCAGTATGCTCGCACAGGGCGATGAGCTTGCCGCGCGAGACACCTCATCCCTGCGCCTTATCGCCTACGCGGGCTCGCCGATACACCCCGACACGATCCGCCGGCTGCGGGAACTCATACCTCACGTCGCTCTACGTAACTTCTTCGGCCTCACCGAGACCACCTCAGTAACCCATGTGCTGCCAGATGAGGACGCGCTCAGTCACGCCGACTCAGTGGGCAAACCGCTGCCCGATGTGCGCGCGATCGCCACCGACGCCGACGGCGATGAAGTACCACCGGGAATCACCGGCGAACTGTGCATCCATCGCGACAACGTCATCCCGGGCTACTGGAATCAACCCGACAGGCTTGCCGAAGACTTCCGCGGAGAATGGTTCCGCACCGGAGACCTTGCGCACTACGATGAGGATGGCTACCTCTACGTGCATGGCCGGGAGAAGGATGTGATCATCGTCTCCGGCGAGAACGTGATCGCCACCGAGGTCGAGCAGGTGATTGCCTCCATCGATGGCGTGAGGGAGGTCGCGGTCGTGGGCATCGAGGCAACCGGTATCCGAGCCTACCTGGGCGAACTCGTGAAGGCCGTCGTGGTTGCAGACGAGCAAGCCGCAGTCGATGAGCGCGAGATCAAGCGCCACTGCACCGCGCACCTTGCCAGCTACCAGGTGCCTCAGATCGTAGAGTTCCGCGACGAACTACCACGCAACCCCGCAGGAAAAGTGCTCAAGCGCGCGCTGACCTGAATCCAGTGGCAGGAACCGAACCACCTGCTCTACCGATCCGGCCCCGCGACTCCTGGATCCTGCGGATCCGGTATCAGACCTGGCTGCGGAAGCTCGCCCGTGGAATCCGACACAGAATCGGAAGTCGCGATCCCCAGGTTCTGGTACGCCACCACGCAGACACCCACAATGAGTGCAAGCAATAACGCGTACTCAAGCGTCGTGGTCGCATTCTCGTCTTCCCTCAACGGGCCGAAATGCGCCCACAGCAGACGGCGCCATCTGCACGTTGCATGCTTCCTCATCCGGCGATGCCTCCGCTCCTTGGTACTACCTTCGCAGGACTTCGGCTCGCGCCTCAAGCGGGATCTGATTGCTCTCGTCCGCACCCAGGAAGAATCCGGATAGATGTCCTACAAGCAGTTGATGTGAGTAACCCACCTCAACTCTGATCTGTTCGCCGGGCATCGCATCGTTCTGTGGCCCGGATACGCCGAGGACGCGCCACGCCGTTGATCCATGCGTGAGATCGTCGGCAGACTGGCGCGAGATCCTGAATGTGACACGTCTCCAGTCAATCCGATCGCACGATACCGAGAGACTCGCGCGAAGTTGATCGGGCGTCCCGCCCACCTTCGCGACCTCAGCGGCTCTGGCGGCCGCGCTGTTCAACTCAACGTTCGCGCGCACCAGCCACACGAATTCCACCACCGCAGGAAGGATGAGAAGAGCAAGAGGGACCACAATGTAGAGACGTACTCGACAAACATACTGCCCATCTGCGCTCTGTCCCTGTTGCTTCGTCACCACGGAGTGCAGCATGGTCCTCCCCTCCGACAGGCAACGCATTCGCCAGATTATCAGCAGTATAGCATCATTTTTGTATGAGTCAAGCCAAAATGCAACATCATAATAACGTAATATGTGCCAAAGCTAACACATCAGCCGCCGGTTCCCCATTTGCTTGACACCACCACAGCCTGGCGTTCTTTCCGTGCAGCTATTCCAACGGACACAGCATCCGGGATCATGCCTGATATTGCAGGCAGGTATCGTGCCACGTGCACGGTCATCACGTCTGATCTGCCAACAATTCTTATATTGACATATGCCAATTGCTGGGTATCAATGGATCAAACAGGTATCGCCAGGAAGAATCAACAGCCACCTTTCATCCTCAGTGGCCATAGCGCTGGCGAAGCGGAAAGGTGTGCTGATGAGAGCGGCGCGCTGCTGTGAGATGAGATCACAACTCAGTGCGCGGATCGTCTCCTGGTGGAATTCCGATCCCTGATTCCCGGTGGTTACTTCGACCTGCAGCAGCACGATTGCGGCAACCTTTTCGGGATCGGAACGAAGAAGGAGCGGAGGAGCCAGACGAGACCGGCTTACTCGCAATTCGCGCGCGATTATGTCGGAAGATTGACACGAGATACGGCTTTGTGGCATAGTATCAGACGCAAATCGACTTGCATTACAGTATCAGGCGCTAGCAGGAGGGAATACCGTGCGCGGTATCGCAGTTGTGGTGACGTTAGCAGTAATCCTGGCGGTTTCAGCAGGCGCGGCCACGGCACAAGATTACATCACCGAGACGGTACCACTCACCGCTCCGTACCTGCACCACCTGGAGAATGCCTACGATCTCGGGATCATCCACGGCTTCACTGACGGAACATTCCGCCCCGACCAGCCACTTCGGCGCGCTGAGATGTGGGTGGCCTTCAACCGGCTGGCTGACGTCTGCCGCATACGAGGACTGGAGCTGCCCGGTGATTACGATCCGTGGATTGCGACTTACTCTCGAGGTGTGCTGGATCACTGGGGTATCAGGGCGTACGAGCGACTCACCAGGACCTTCATGGTAGACCGACGCCCTGCTCAGATGATCATGGACTTCGACGCCCCGGTGAAGCGCATCGAGTTCGCTCAGCTTGCGATGGCCATGATGCAGGCTTACGGGGTGATACCGGCTGATCTTCAGCCCGCTGAGCTTGCCACAGATGAGGACATCATGGTGCGGCAGCCAGACGGCAAAGTCCACTTTCACAGCACGATGCCCCGCTGGGAGATGGCGGTGGCAATGTCGCGGCTGATCGACCGACTCGCTCCTTTCGAGTGACCTCTCGCGGATTCATCCGGCGCAACGACTAACCTTCGGGCCCGGCGGCCTTCGCGCTGTCGGGCCCCATGTCGTCACCATCCTCATCCCCGCCCTGCAGCTTAGCTACCTTAGCGCGCAGGTTCATCATCTCCTCTTCAATCTCTTTGATGCGTTCGAGGATAATCCGAAGCTCCTCGTCGTGGATCTGCCGCATGGTGAGCAGTTCACGAGCACGCTTCCCCGCCTCGATGTACTGCTGATCCCTGCTGTCATCGAGAGATCCCAGCTTCGTCTGAAGCCGCACGATCTCCGCCTGCCGCCCCGCCTGTCCCGCCACGTCTTCGAGCAGGCTCTTTGCTTTGCTCAGGAAGTCATCCATCGCGTACCTCCGTGCGACTGCTGCGATTCCTAACTCGCACTTGCGGCAGGATTGTGGTCGCGGACTATGGGGCAATCTCAAGGGCAGGGCAGGTTTGTTCTGCCCGTGCGTTCAGCGCCGCCAACTGGCCCGAGACGGCCCTGTCACCGCGGCTCTCGCGTCAGAGGAACGAACATCACGTCAGCCAGGTCGGTCTTCTGCAGTTCACCGTCTATCTTCTCGACGAGATACAGCGTCTGCGCCCAGCCATCCTCCGCCACCGGTATTACCATTCGCCCACCCTCTTTGAGCTGCTCGACCAGCGGCTCGGGTATCTCATCCGGCGCGCAGGTAACGATGATCGCATCGAACGGAGCGTGTTCCGGCCATCCCTCGTAACCGTCACCGTACTTCACCGTCACATTCTCATAGCCGAGTTCCGCGAGCCGCTCCTCAGCACTCACCGCCAGTGACTCGATGATCTCGATCGTGTAGACACGTTCCACGATCTCAGCGAGCACGGCTGCATGATAGCCCGATCCGGTCCCGACCTCCAGCACCCGATCGGCCTCCTCGAGGCTCAGTGCCTCGGTCATCATCCCCACGATGCTGGGCGCCGAGATGGTCTGATCGCTGCCGATGGGAAGCGGTCGGTCGAGATGGGCAGACCCGGCCTGACCTCCCGGTACGAATCTGTGTCTCGGCACCTGCTTCATCGCCTCGATGACCGCCTCGTCTGAGATGATCTCCGCCGCAACCAATGCCTCGACCATCTCAATCCGTCTCTCTGCGTAGTCCTCTTCCTCCGCAATAGCGGGCATCGCGATCACGACAGCCATCATGATGGTAAGCATCACCGTCGGTACTGTGCGCCATGGTGTATGAGACATCTCGCTCACATCCGTACTCCAGATTAGCGCCCTGTACTCACAGTCATAGACAGCCCGCGCTGACTCATGTTCCGCTGAGAGGGTCCTGTACCTGATGATTCGCCCGCTCGCACGGTATGGTTACATGGGGCCAGGCGTCGGGTGCTGATACTCGCGCGAATACCGTTAGTGACACGGTCGAGGAGATACTGAGACCGCGACGGGAGAGGGCGCGTATCGGGACTGTGCTGCTGTCCGAGGAGAACCGCACGGAGATGGAGGGCTGGAAGCTATCCGCGTCTTCGACGACCTCGAACTGATCTACGTGACCGAGATGGCCGAGGTGCTGGAGCACGCCCTTGAAGCCAGAGACCAGGGATGATACCTCTGACTCACAACTGGCACTCCGGACAGAAGTAGCACGATCCGCCCAGGTACTGGGTCTTCTCAATCGCCGTCCCGCATCCGGGGCACGGTTGTCCGAGCGCCCGCCGGTCCAGCGTGGCCACGTAGCCACCCGGCTGCCCGAAAAGGTCGCGCTCCGTATCGCGTCCTCCCGACGCGATCGCATCGTTGAGAACACCCCGGATAGCATGGTACCAGCGCAGGCGTTCCCGCCCTGAGAGCGTAGTGATGTCGCGCTTTGGGTGCAGTCTCGCGCGGAAGCAGATGTCCTGCACGTAACCGTTGCCGACGCCTGAGATCCGCGGCTTACTCGCCATGAATGCCTTCACGCTGCGCTTGCCGCGCCCGGCGTCATCCTCCAGCAGTGCTTTGAAGCGATCGTAGCTGAACTCGTCTCCGGTTGGATTCACGCGCCCCTCGGTATCCTGAAAACCAATCGATTGGCCCTCCTCCGCCAGCCAGATCCCGCCCCAGCCCTGCACACACACCGAGAGGTAGCGGCCGTCTGCGAAGCCCAGCATCAGGTGGCGCTTCTTCGGGAGCGCGCTGCCGTCGGGGTGAAGCGTGATTCGCCCTCCCATGTCGCCAATCGCGAGCACCCATCCCGGCTGAACCGGCAGAAGCATACGGTTGCCCTCGGCGGTCGCGCCGCCCAGCTCACGACCGACCAGCACCTGCTCGTACTCCTCCGGCTCCATCGAGTACCACACCCACTTGTGCGGGCTGTTGCCGCGCTCGCACGAGATCACCTTCGCCCCGGTCAACTCATCCGCCACCTGACGGGCAATTGTCACCATCTCCGGAAGCTCATACACGGCACTCACCTCGCAGCGATCCGAGCATGGAGTCACTCGGGCATTCGGCGGGGCAGCGCGGATTCCTCCCGATAGCGAAGCGATCTTCGGAGGTGTGAGATCGGGGCATTCGGCCACAGATGGGCCGACCTCGCCTGCTCCCCTCGCGGGCGCTCGAACCAGATTCGTGCGGCCCCTCGATTGCCGATCTACCTTGCCTTATCGTCAGGAGGTGGAGCGTGTCCACGCCCCGCATCATGATCCACACGCGCTCCGAGTCTGGCTACCTTGACGCCTGCCCGTCCGCTCCGCTATACTCGACACACATCGATCTCAGCCGCACCGCAGGGCTGTGACGGGGAGGAGTAGGCGGTTCCGCGCGATCTACAGAGAGCCGGTGACAGGCTGAAAGCCGGCGATCGCGCCCCGCTCGAAGGTCGCCCCCGAGCCGCGAGCGGGAACCTGCAGTACCGCTCGCCGACTGACGACCGTTACATCGTCCACGAGTGCCGGCGGCCCCGAGCGCCGGAAGTCGGGTGGTACCGCGAGAGACAGGCCTCTCGTCCCGTGCGAACGTCGATTCGCAGGACGAGAGGCGTTTTGCGTTTAAGGCCGGATCCGGCGCAGTGTCGGAATGATGACGATCAACCCGGAAACGAGGAATAGTCCCATGGCGGAGAAGATGCCCCCTGCGTATGATCCCGATCAGGTTGAGGAACGCTGGTACCGGTACTGGCTCGATGAGGATGTGTGCTCGGCGGAG
>PXBW01000349.1 GCA_003566775.1 candidate division WS1 bacterium | reverse complement strand
TCATCCTCGTCATATGGGCCCTGGTATTGCTGCTGGCGGGCTGGCCGATGGCGCGCGCGACTCTGTTCCCGATCGGCTTTCTGCTCTTCATGCTGCCGTGGGCCTGGTTGCGTGACGCCCTCACGTTTCCTCTGCGGCTGCTGTCCACGCGCATGGCCGCCTGGTTGCCGCTTGCACTCGGCGTGCCGACGGAGGTGGCGGGTACCGACATATGGCTGGGCGACTACCTCGTGCGCGTTGATCTTGAGTGCAGCGGTCTCAGCTACACCATCTCGCTGTTCGCCTGCGCCCTGCTCCTGCTCTATCTCAACCCAACATCGCGTTGGAGAGGCGCTTTGCTGCTACTGTCGGTCTTTCCGCTCTCGCTCCTCGCGAACGTGATTCGCATCGATCTGACCATTTTGCTCGTCCTCGTCTTCGGTCCCGCGGCCGGTAAGGGCGTATGGCACACCGCGACCGGGATAGTGGTATTCGTGCTGGTTGTCATCATGCTGATAGCTGTGGAGGCAATCTTATGTCGATCGTCCATGTTCGGGCGGCAATCGCAATCGTCGGAATCCTGATCGCGGGGATCACCGCTGAGAGCCTGCGAACTCAGGCGGGGGAGGCGTCGTCGGCAGACTGGGATCCGGCGCGTGCCGAAGCGATTCCGGAGCGCATAGGCGACTGGGTCATGGTATCTGATTCGCCGGCTGAAGAACGAGAACTGGAGACCCTCCAGCGCCTCGCCGCGGTTGAACGGGTGTACGCGCGCGAGGAAGATGGTCAGGAACTGGCAATATTCCTGGTCTACGGTCTGACCATGCAGGCGATGCACTTCCCGGAACGCTGTCTGCGGGCCGGTGGCTGGAACATGACCACCATGCACAGCATCATGCTGCCCGATCCCGATGGAGAAGGCAGCTTCGAAGCGACACTTATCAACTCGGAGCGAGGACCCTCGCGGCGGGCTCAGCAGGTATATCTATTTGCCGATGCCACCGGAACCAGCGCCAACTGGCTGAGTCTGCTCTGGCGCGAGGGTCGCACGGGCATAATGCAGGATGTGCTCTGCATGGTGATCGTGGTTCGAGAGATTATGCCCGAGGAGAGCGAGGCACAGAGCCTCGCCTATCTACAGCACTTCCTCCTGGACTTGCTTCCCCACGTACATGAATCACTGCGAATGCCGGACACTCCGGTCACTCCATGACCGGAGCGTATGCCCCGCGCTCAGTTCCGAGGAAGGTCTGTCGGGTCGCGGGAGCGAATCACACGCCCGATGCCGGGGCGCGCGGCCCCGCAGGCAGGGACGTCGGTGGTGGAACGCTCGAGGTTGTGTAGTACCAGGGAGTATTTGATGAGACACGCGTTCACGGTAGATGCGGAGGACTGGCCCCAGTTGATGTGTTCCTACCTGGGGCATGAGATGGAGGTAAGCGAGCAGTTCTCCACCTCTATTGCTAAGGTCCTTGAGATGCTCGACCGGCACGACACTCGGGCCACATTTTTCGTGGTAGCCCCACACGCGGAACAGCGCCCCGAGATTGTTCGGGAGATAGTCGAGCGCGGGCACGAGGTGGCAAGTCACGGGGAAGCGCATGCAAAGATGCACACATTCTCCCCGAAGGGCTTCCGTGAGGACCTGCGCCGAAGCATCGACAGTCTACAGGATATCACCGGTGAGAGGATCCGCGGCTTTCGCGCACCGTTCTTCTCCATGATGCCTGAACAGTGCTGGGCCTGGGAGGTCATGCTCGACTGCGGACTGGAATACGACAGCAGCCTCACAACGCTGCTGTGGCAGAATGAGGGGGTGGCGCTGCCCGACGGGCCATTCGTATGCGAGTTGCCCAGTGGGCGGGAGATCATTGAGATGCCCGCGCTGGCTCAGAGGTTTGGCCCGGTCACGGGGAGACTGATCGGTGGACGCACGCTGCGAGTGCTTCCGGCGGGCATCACGCGCTCGCATATGCGCGACCGGGAGGCCGAAGGTCTGCCCGCAATGCTCTACGTTCATAGCTACGAGGTGACGCCGGACCGCTTGATGCGCTACCTGCCGTCGGGATTGCCGGCGTCAGATCGTGTGAAGCTGCTCATCTCGGCGAAAGCCTTCGAAATCGGGATGGGGCGGATGACGCGGGCGATAGAGAGCCTGAGACACCGACACGCCTGGGGGACCGTTCGCGATGTGATTGAGGACCTGCGCGGGGCTGCTCTGCCTCGGGTGAAGGTCAGGTGCAGCGGAGAGATCATCCCACCGGTGGACACAGAGAGGGCATAGTCATCTCGGAGGCTCGAAGCGATGACGGATGCACAGCTTGAGGCGCTTCAGACGGAACTCGTCGAGCGGACGCAGGCAATGGGGGCGCAGCCATCTCCGGTCGCGCTGGCGGTAAAGCGCATTATCGATCTTGGTGGCGCGGTGGCGGGGCTGCTGCTGCTGTGGCCGCTGCTGCTGGTGCTATCTGTGGCGATCAGACTTGAGTCACGCGGTCCCGCGCTCTTCACCCAGCAGCGACTCGGCCGCTGGGGGCGACCGTTCACGCTTTACAAGCTGCGCACGATGGTGCAGGATGCCGAGAAGAAGGGTGCCGGCCTGGCCATAGAGAAGGACGACCCGCGCATAACGCGTATCGGAGCGTTTCTGCGAAGGACCAGCCTCGACGAGGTACCGCAGCTTCTGAATATTCTGCGGGGCGAGATGAGCTTCGTGGGCCCGCGCCCCCTGCCGGTCGCCTACCTCGACCGCTGGGACGGGCGGCAGCGCCTGCGACTGGTGATGCCGCAGGGGATCACCGGGTTGTCGCAGGTGACGATGCGCAACGACGGTCCATGGCCGGAGCGGCTGGAGAAGGACGTGGAGTATCTGGAGAAATGGTCGCTGGTCTTCGACACCCGCATCTTCCTGACCACGCTGCTGAAGACCGTGAAGCGCAGCGGCATTGAGACCGAGGACGGGGGCGTGGAGGAGTTGTCACCTGGGACATCGAGTTCCGCAAACGAGAGGCGGGATCAGCGGTGAATAGTCTTCCTCGGATCGTGATTGTTGGAGCCGGCGGGCATGGGCATGTCGTGCTCGACATTCTGCGTAGACGGGCCGGGGTTGAGGTGGTCGGCTTTCTCGACGATGCGGATGAACTGGAGGGCACGAAGACCAGAGGGGGGCTGGAGGTTGTGGGACGCGCCGATCTCCAGAGTCTGCGGGAATGTGAAGCCGACGGCTTCGTGGTCGCAGTGGGCGGCAACGCTGTACGGAGGATGCTGTTTGAGCGCTGTGCGGCGGCAGGCCTGACACCCTGGCGCGCGATCCATCCTGAGACGACCATTGCCGGAAGCGTGGAACTGGGCGAGGGAGTGCAGGTGGTGGCTGGCGTCATTGTGAACGCCCACGCCACTGTTGGCGACGATGTCATCCTGAACACCGGGTGCACTGTGGATCACGACAACGTCATCGCGGATCACTCGTTCATCGCGCCCGGAGTCCATCTCGGCGGCGACGTCCACATTGGAGAGGGAGCCTTTATCGGTATTGGTGCTTCGATTCTGCCGGGCGTCTCGATCGGCGACGGAGCAACGGTTGGTGGGGGAGCGGTGGTCATCGAGGATGTCGCCCCTGAAGCCGTCGTGGCCGGCGTACCCGCGCGCATGCTGCGTGCGCGGAAGCCCGGTTCTTAGCGGCAAATCCGCGTCTTGGTCAAGGCTTGCATTGTGGATCCCAGGTCGCTCGGAGGAAGGGAAGAGTATGCCCGACACGCTCGCAATCAACGGAGGTACGCCCGCCGTGCCTGAGGACATGGTCAGGTCGTGGCCGCCCATCACACAGGCGGACCGCGACGCGGTACTGAGCGTCTTCGATACCGATCCGCTGCACACCCGCTTTGCCCCGAAAGCCTCGGAGCTTGAGAGGCGCTGGGCAGATTACTGCGGCGCGAAGCACTGTATCCTCACCAACGGCGGTACGCAGTCGCTGCACATGGCGCTGCTCGGCGTCGGCGTTGAACCGGGCGATGAGGTCATCGTCCCCGCCTTCAGCTACTGGTCATCGGCGGCGGCGATCATCCACGCGAACGCGGTGCCGATCTTCGTGGACATCGAGCCGCACACGTTCTGCATCGACCCCGACATGATCGAGCGCGCCATCACCCCGCGCACCGCCGCGATCATGCCGGTGCATATCCACGGAATGCCCGCCGACATCGACGCCATCGTTGACATAGCCGAAGATTACGGGATTCCGGTGGTCGATGATGCGGCGCAGGCGCAGGGCGCGAAGTACCGGGGGCGCACCATCGGCGGCCTCACCGACGTCACCGCCTTCAGTCTCAACCGTTTGAAGAACCTCACCGGCGCCGAGGGTGGCCTGCTCACAACCAACAGCGATGCCATCTACGAGTGCGCCGCCGCAACCGGCGGCATGGGCAGAGTAACCGTGGAGGGTAGCGACGCAAAGCGCACCTTCTTTGGTCACGGTTACAACTACCGCCCGCAGGAGCTTACGGCAGCGCTGGCGCTCAGCCAGCTTGACCGCCTCGATGAGTACAACGCCAGGCGGCGCGAGATGGCCGACTATCTGACCGCCGCGCTTCACCACAGATTCGGCATTGTCGGATCGATCGTCCCGGACTACGCCGAGCCGGTCCACTTCATGTACGTGATCGAGTTCAGGCCGGAGGAGCTTCGCCTCGATATTCCCCTCGCCGACTACAAGGCGAAGGTCTGGGCGGCGCTGGAGGCCGAAGGTGTGCCGATCTGCCAATGGCAACAGCAGATAATCCCTGCGATGGACTTCTTCCAGGATGAGCGTGGCTACGCCGCCACTCCTGCCTGGAGTATGGGCGGATCGACCGTCAGCTACGATCCGCACGACTACCGGCGGGCGCAGGAGTTCGTGGCATCTCACGCGTACCTGCGCGGCGTCCACCCCCCCAACGGCATGGACCTGATGGAGCGCTACGTGGAGGCTTTCGAGAAGGTCCTCCAACAGATCGAACAGGTGCTCGGCTAAGCGAGGCGGGCGTCGCATCACCGTTCACGGCAAACTGTTACGTCGGCTGAAGTTACGCCATGCGCCCAAGCGAGAAGCGGTTTCTACTTTGCTTCAACATAATGCGGAACATTCTGCTTGACGCAGTGGGACGGATCAGATACAATAGTTGGCAGACAGTCGATGGCACGGGCAGCCGTGCTGTTGGCTGTTGCTTTTGCCTTTGTGGTCGAGTTGAACAAGAGGAGCAGCGCAATGTACGCAATAGTTGAGGTCGGCGGCCGACAGCACATGGTGCAACCTGAGCAGACGGTTAAGGTTGATCGTCTGCCAGAAGATACCGGCACTGAGGTAAGGTTGGACAGAGTTCTCGCGGTCATGGATGATGAGGGTGAACTCCATGTCGGGAGACCATATCTCGACGAGGCGGCTGTGAACGCACGCGTAATCCAGCAGGGCAGGGAACGGAAGATTACCGTCATGAAGTTCAGGGCGAAGAAGCGCTACCGGCGCAAGAAGGGTCACCGGCAGCACTTCACCGCTCTTGAGATCCTCGATATCAATCACTGATCTCATGGTTTCAGAGGCATTCTCACTTATCACTGCATGAGGGGAGATGGCACCCGATGGCGCACAAAAAGGGAATGGGCAGCACACGAAACGGTCGTGACAGCCGATCGAAGCGGCTGGGCACGAAACGCTTTGAGGGCCAACAGGTGAAGGCCGGCAGCATAATCGTGCGGCAGCGTGGGACGAAGTTCCGCGCCGGACGTAATGCAGGCATCGGCAAAGATGACACTATCTTTGCGAAGGCCGACGGCTATGTTGAGTTCCAGCAGACGGGCTCGAACAAGCTGGTTAACGTCTGGGCTGAAGCGACAGAGGTCGCATCTTAGCGCATAATAGATCACCTGAGGATCCTGAGAGCTTACGCTGCCGACACCGGCTATCGGTGTCGGCAGTTTGCATGACAGCACCTGAATGATGGTGGAGAGATGGCGATCTGATGAGTACATTCATTGATGAGGCAGCTATCACCGTGAGAGCCGGTGACGGCGGTGATGGGGTGGTGAGTTTCCGTCGGGAGGCATTCGAGCCGCGTGGTGGTCCCAACGGCGGAGACGGGGGGAATGGCGGGGACGTGTACCTCGAGGTAAAGGATGACATGCGAACGTTGCTGGACTTCCAGTACCGCAACACATTCAAGGCCGAGCACGGTCGGATGGGTACCTCGAAGAAGCGGAGGGGCCGTGACGGTGAGGATACGACCATCCCCGTACCGCCCGGCACCGTGGTGTACGACCTCGATCTCAATCGCCAGGTGGCGGACCTGAAAGTTCCGGGCCAGCGGATGCTGGTGGCGCGCGGAGGGAAGGGAGGCCGTGGAAACGCATCATTCGCCACCCCCGCGCGGCAGGCGCCGCGGCTCTGCCAACTCGGGGCACCAGGAGAGAAGCGACATCTGCGCCTCGAACTGAAGCTGTTGGCGGACATCGGCATAATCGGCTATCCGAATGTGGGCAAGTCCAGCTTCATCGCGCGGGTCTCAGCCGCAAAACCCGAGGTGGCCGCCTACCCATTCACCACGCTGCAACCGAATCTCGGCGTCGTGCAGTTTGAGGACTTCACCACCATGGTCGTCGCTGATATGCCGGGGTTGATCGTGGACGCACACAGAGGCGTGGGACTGGGCGATCAGTTCCTGCGGCATATTGAACGTACCAGAGTGCTCGTCCACATGCTCGATGCCAGCGGCCTTGAGGGGCGTGAGCCGCTGCAGGACTTCGAGGAGATAAACCACGAACTCGAGATGTACGACGAGGAACTCGCGGCACTCGAGCAGGTCGTCGCCCTCAACAAGATGGACCTGCCGCAGGCGCGAGAGAATGAGCCGGAGCTTCGAGAGACGCTGGAGAGTGAGGGGTACCAGGTCTTCGCCATATCAGCAGCAACCGGGGAAGGTTGCGACGAACTGCTCGATCACCTGCGCGAGCGGCTGTTCGCGCAGGGGCGTGAAGATGAGCGCGCTGCACCGGAAGAAATCGAGATGGAGCTTGAAATCCCGTCCCTCCCGCGGCGTCCCCTGGAGGTTCACCGCGTCGATGCAGACACAATTGAGGTTAGTGGCACAAGAGTGGAGAAGCTCGCCGCTACAGTCGACATGGAGGCGGATGAGGCGGTTGCCTGGTTCCAGGAGCAGCTTGCGGAGCAGGGAGTGATGAAGGCGCTACGCCGGTCCGATGTGGAGGAAGGGGACACGATCGTCATCGGGGACGTGGAGTTCCTGTACACCACCGATAGAGATGAACGGTAGAACGCCGGGGGGCAGCAACTGTCGGTAAGCTGACTTCCTCGGCCAGAAGACAGTTTGCGGTACGACAGGTGTGTTGGACGTGAGCGTCCCTGATCTGCGGAACTCGCTCAGATTCAGCGTGGGGTTGTCGATGCCGCAACGCAACATGCGCGTTGCCGTCATCGATGGCATCTGCTATGCTGAGGATGGAGTCTTGGTGATCAGCATGGCATAAACAACTGCCGTGGTGCCACCTGGCGGGGCGATCTGACCACGAAAGCCAATTCTTGCAAGTGTCACCGCGGGGAGTCGTGTCCGGGAGGTAAAAGGGTTTGCCTGAGGTAAGGGAACATGAGTTAGTCGTGGTAGGTGGCGGAGCGGCCGGCCTCACCGCCGGAATGTATGGCGTCCGTTACGGACTCGACCTCGTTCTGCTGACGATCGGGGCGCCGGGCGGGCAGACGGCCACCGCGACCACTATCGAGAACTTCCCCGGTTTTCCCGATGGGATCACCGGAGCGGAGTTAATTATGCGTCTCACTCAGCAGGCCGAAAGCTTCGGCGTGATCTTTGAAAACGCCGAGGTGAAGAGTATCGAGTTGGAGGGCAACCGCTGGCGACTGAATTGTGATACCGACGACTATCTCGCGGATACGGTGATACTCGCGGTAGGTGCCCATCCCCGTCGACTGAAGATTCCCGGCGAGCGTGACCTGTTCGGTCGCGGCGTTTCCTACTGTGCCACCTGCGACGGCTTTTTCTACAAGGACCAGACCGTTGCGGTGATTGGTGGAGGAAACACCGCCATCGAGGAGGCCATATACCTGTCGGGTATTACTGAGAAGGTCTACGTGGTCCATCGACGGGACGAACTGCGGGCCCGGCAGATGCTTGCCGAGAAGGCTCTGGGAATCGATAACATAGAGTTTGTCTGGGACACCGTTCCCACTGAGATCTTCGGTGATGATAGCGGGGTGAGCGGCATTGCACTCAAGAACAAGAAGACTGAGGAGAGTTCCGAGGTGGAGTTGGACGGGGTCTTCGTGGCAATCGGCTATGAGCCCAATACGGGCTTCGTTGAAGGGCTTGTCGAACTCAATGACGGCTTCATCGTCACAGATGAACGGATGCGCACGTCACAGCCGGGGATATTCGCGGCGGGCGATGTGCGAGACACTCCTTTGCGCCAGGTGACCACCGCAGTCGGTGACGCAGCCATAGCAGCGGACAGCGCATTCCGTTATGTGTCGGAACGCCGCTGAGGGTCACGGGGTCAAAGAAGTTGAGCTGTCGAAAACACGGCCTTATCCGTAACGCGTGGAGGTATGAGAAGATGGCAGGACACCGGTCGTGGAAGACTCTCAGAGTCCTATTGCTGGCGGTGGCGGTCGGAACGCTCGTTGCGATTGGCACCGGTTGTGGGGAACGAGATGTAGAGAGGACGCTCGGCGACATGTCGAGAGCCTCTATTGAGTCCGCTTACAATGTCGATGACGATCCACTTATAAACGAGTGGCTCAAGCACGCCGGTCAGACGCTCGTGGGACACTCGAGGCGGCAGGATATTCCCTATAGTTTCCGGGTGATCGAAACCGATCAGGTGAACGCGTTCGCCGCTCCCTTCGGTCACATCTACGTTACCCGTGGCTTCCTTGATTTCGTGGAGACCGAGGATGAAGTCTGGATGGTTCTCGGACACGAGATTGGCCACATAGTAAATCGCGATTCAATCACATCGTTCAAGCAGAATCTGCTCTGGGGCATTCTCAGCCAGGTCATCCGCGGGGAGTCGGAAGCAATCGGGGACGTGGTGGGCCTCGGCCTTGGCCTGTTGTCGCTGCAGTATTCGCGCGACGACGAATACCGGGCAGATGATTCAGGGACCATGCTTTCCTACAGTGCGGGCTACGACCCTCATCTTGGACTACGGTTCTTCGAGCGTCTTGCGGAACAGCGGGGGCGGCGCCCGTCGAGATGGGAAGTCTACTTCATGACCCATCCCCCGCTCGAGCGCAGGATGGAGCGACAGCTTGAGCGGCCGGAGTTCGATCTGAGTAATGTCGAGACTCTGGTGCAGGTCGGACGCGGATATCTGCTGCGAGGCCAGCCAGCGCGTGCGGCGGAGCTTATGAAGAAGACCATCGAGATCGATCCGCAGCTTGCGCTGGCACACGGGCTACTCGGAGAGGCCCATGCAATGCGGGGCGAGATAGCCGCGGCAGAACGCGCCTATCAGACCGCACTCGAACTTGGCGATGAACGTGACTATGCGCGAACGAGACTGGCGGCGCTGTCGGAGATGGAGGAGACTGATCTGCCCGGCATCGATCCGGACGGCCGCTCGATCGCGAAGACCCTGCTCGCAGAACTGGGCGAGGCGCGTACAATGACGGAGAGTCTGCGTGCCGACTCACAGAGATTACGGGGCACCGCCGAGTCACGTATAGACTCGCTGGCAGCTAATGTGGTCGGCATCAACAACAGTCTGCACGATCTGGCGAACTATCAGGGCGATGTGAGCAGGGCAACCCAGCAGCTTGTGATACGCGGCAATGCAGCGATTTCGCAGGCGACTGAGGCGGCCTATGTGCTTGAGGCCGTGAATGAAAGCCTCCAGAGAGACAGCGCGGAGCTTGACGACCTGCTGGTGGAATGTGAGGCGGTGCTGACCGATGCGGAGGCCGGTCAGGGAAGGCCCGAAGATGTGCCTGCGCTGCGCACGGCGGTGCAGGAGATCAAGCTTGCGGTGGGCATGCTCGAAGAGGTTACATCGGAGGTGCCCGGAACACTGAGTGAGGTCGAGGCGGCTCAGGACGCTGCTGCCGAGGTTACCTCAGCGATGGATATCGTCGCGCGCCGTAACGAATCGACGGGTATGTTCGCCGATCAGCTTCGCAGTGCGGCATCGCGAGCCGAGCAATTCGGTGCTGATGCCCTGGAGGCAGTCGGACGGGCACAGGATCGAAGCATGCAGGCGCGTGGTCATGCGCTCGTAGCGCGTCTTAATCTGCTCGGAACAACAGCCTCGCCTGCACTGCAGTCGGTGTACGATGCGCAGGTGTCGCATCTGCTTCTGGTGCCGGAGGGTCGCGTGAAGGCTCTGCGCGCAACCGGAGCGGGCTACGGTGAGACGGCGATGGCGCTCGCGGCATCGCGCAGTGCCCACACCGGTCCCGAACCGTACCTGCCATCTCTCGCGTCGGGAATTAGTCCCGTGACCGAGGCCGTCAAGCGAAACGCCAGAGTCGGCAATGCGAACGTGCTGCTTAAGCTCCTTGCAGCCTCGATGGAAGCGGAACGCGAGGCTGAAGCTACGCTGTAAGTGTGACTGTGTATGAGATGACTCCGGCCCGCGGCCTGCTCGCTGTGGGCCGCGATCATGTACGGACAGGTCTCGACCGGCATCCCGGAGAATGCTTCAGGCGCATCGGCGACACAGGAATGGCTGGACGTCAGGAGAGTGAGTGAGATGACCGGACTCGAGCGGTGCATGACCGCACTGCGACTTGAAGAGCCCGACCGTGTTCCCATCTGGGAGCTAATCGTCAACGAACCTGTGGTTGAGGCTCTTATGGGACCGGATGCCACGTACGACGACCTGGTTGAGACAGAGCTTGACGGTATCACGGTGGTTGAGAACCAGCGGATGCAGGAGATAGATGCCACGCACAGCCGTGATGAGTGGGGGATCGTCTGGGGGCACGGTGAAGACGGAATCCCTTACCCTGCGGGACATCCGCTGGAGAGTTGGGACGATCTGGCGAACTGGGACCCTCCCGATCCTGATGCCGACCATCGTCTCGACCGGCTCGCTGAGGTTATCGAGCGTTTCAAGGGTCGCAAGGCGATCGTGTTTCTCGGTCATGACAGCTTCGAGTTCACGCACTATCTGCGCGGGATGGACCGTCTCCTGATGGACTACGTGACGAAGCCTGCGATGGTGCATGAACTCTCGCGCATCGTAGTAGATTACAAGAAGCGCGTCATGCAGCGGGCGCTTGAGATGGGGGCCGATATCGCCCTAACCGGAGACGATTATTGCCATCGACAGGCGCCGATCATGTCTCCGGCACATTTCGAGGAGTTCATCAGGCCCTATCTCGCGGAGATGGTCGATGTTGCGCATGAGGCGGGCATCCCCTTTGTCAAGCACACCGATGGAAATATCTGGCCGATCCTTGACTTGATGGTGGAGGCGGAGATTGACGCCATCGACCCATTGGAACCAATCGCACAGATGGATATCGGTGAGGTGAAGCGAGCTTACGGAGATCGCATCGCTCTTTGCGGGAACGTGGACTGTGGGGAACTTCTCTCGCGGGGCAATCCGGAGCAGGTGGTCGAGGCGGTGAAGGAGACCATCGCGAAGGCTTCGCCCGGCGGGGGCCATATCCTCGCATCAAGCAACTCGATCCACCCGGCGGTAAAGCCGGAGAACTACCGGGCGATGATTGATGCCGCCAGGCAGTTTGGGCGCTATCCACTCGACGAGGCGATGGTTGCCGAATACCGCGAGAAGAACTACATGGAGGGCATCGGCGACTGATCCTGTCTGCGCGTTGCGCTGATTTCAGGAGCATGACGGTCTAACGCACCTTCGCAGAGAGCTGGCACTATATCCTGTTGCTGGCCCCGAAGGAGACTGTCGCCTGTGCGGAGAATTCGCCACCGTGGACTGCGCGCCGCAATGCCCTCCAGGGAAGGTAAGCCGCTTCAGATGATCAGTCATTGTTGGAGACGGCGAGCATTGATAGTGCCCACCCTGCTTGCGCTACTGGCGCTGATGCCAGGCGGCGAGGCTCCTGCAGAGTATGCACAGCCGCGTGCCCGACGCACGGTGATCGAGGGCAGGGTAATGCGCTCGGGCCAGGGACTGCGCGACGTCGCCATCTGGGTGCGCGATTCGCGCAGTGGGTACGACACGCCCACCGCCGTTGCGGTTACCGGGCCCGATGGCAGGTACTCGGTGTTTGTGCATGAAGGCACCTATTATGTGAGCGCGCATCGTGCCGGGCACAGTTCGAGCCCGGCACAGCGCGAGGTGACGGTGCCCGCTACCGGTCCCGCAAACTTCAGTCTCATCGAGGCGCCGCCGACTGCCGTTGACGGCATCGCGACGGGCCGGGGCGTACTCATAGGCATCGCTGACTACGCGGGCACGAGCTATGACCTGAGCTACTCCGACGATGACGCACTCGCTTTCGCCGCCGCTCTTACCGCCGGACGCAACTGGCAGCCTGAGAACCTCATCGTGATCCTCAATCGGCAGGCGACCGGTAACGCTATATACGCCGCCGTACAGCGCATGGCAACGCTTGCCGACAGCGACGACCTTTGCCTCTTCTTCTTCAGCGGTCACGGCGGGCGTAGTCGTGGCGTCAGAGACGTTATCGGTGACGCGTACCTCATCGAGACGAATCTCACCGACAACGTGTACGACGATGATCTCGGCGGCTGGATCGCGGAGCTACCCAGCACGCAATTCCTGGGGGTGATCGCCGCCTGCTATTCAGGTGGCTTCATTAACTCCTCAGGGGTGCGCGCAATGGATGTCGCGGAAGAGGCCGAAACCTTCGGTGAGAGCTTTGCGCAGGGCCTGTTGCGTTCGATCGAACGCAACAGGCGCATGTCACCAACGGCCCTCGCGCGCAACGGCTTCGGTGTGGTCATCACGTCGTCGCGTCACGATCAACCGTCATGGGAGTCACACAGACTGAGGCATGACGTTCTGGTGCATTTCCTGCTTGAGGGAATGGAGGGACCTGCGGACACCTCCGGTGACGGATGGATCTCTGCCCAGGAGCTTTTCGCGTACGCCCGGCCACGCGTCACCGGGTTCCATTCACGGCAAACTGCGCAGCTATACGACTCGCGTCCCGGTGTCCCGTTGAACTTCCTCGATCTCTCAGCCAGGATTCCGCATACCCTGACGATCACCGACGGTCCGCGAGGCGAACCGATGACGGTAAACGCAGACGGAGTGGTGGCCTGCCGGGTAAGAGCGGAAGACAGCCGTGGTGGCACGCCGAAGTATCTCTGGAGCGCAGACTTCGGGAGCTTTGATGACGATCGGTCAATCACGCCGAATTGGATCGCGCCGAGCAACGCCACCGGGCGTGATCTGTCGGTTACGATCACGTTGAGCGCGCGTTCGAGCCATGATCCCGCAGTGTTCGATGAGGCATCATTCACCGTCACGGTGCTGCCGGGACAGCGGGGTGACGTACGCATTACACGGGGTCCTGCGGTCGATCCGGCGTATGCCGCGCCGGGAGAAAGGATCGCGTGTTCGGTGGGAGTGGATGATGGTGTGGGCGCCGGTTTGAGCTATCTCTGGCGCGCCCTTGATGCCAGCGGAACGGAGGTGGGAGGCTTCGACGATCCACACTCGGCAACGCCCACCTGGATCGCACCCGCACAAACCGGGGACCTTACACTCGCGGTGACTGTGACCTCGTCCGCGGGGGAGCAGCAGCACACAGACACGCGCGGGGACCTGGTGAGGGTGCGACCGCGCCTCAGTAAGAGCTTCCCGCCGGGCGCGAGGATGGTAGCCATACCAGGAACGCCGGTAGGCGTCGGTGATCCAGGGCCCGCCCTCGGGGCCTCGGCAATCGCATCGTGGGATCGGCATGCCCAGAGCTACGCTGCAGGCACCGCTATCTCGATGGCCGAAGGGTTGGGCTTCTGGGCGCTCTTCGCCGAAGCGGCGGAAGCCGGTGTACTTAGTGAAGCCTGGACGCAGGACAGCTTCTCGTGGAATCTGCACGCTGGTTGGAACATAGTCGGGAATCCGTGGGAGCAGCCCGTCCATATTGGCGCACTGAGTTCGGATACTCCCGGCAGCGTGCCGCCGCTGGCCTGGAACTACCGGGATGGCGGCTATGAACTGGTGGCGGACGTGGAGGGACTGCCGGGGATCGGGACGGAACTGCTGCCGTGGCACTCTTACTGGCTTTACGCCGAGCAGGACTGTACGGTGACGCTCGATCGTGCTCTCGTACCGATGGAGACGTCTCGTGACGATGGTACTAACGGCTGGAGTATCAGCCCGGTCATAAGAACGGCCTCCGGGCGAGATGGCGGAGTGTTGCTGGGCGTTACCGACGGGGAGCCGCTGGCCGCTTCTGCGCCACCCCCACCCATTGGCGGCCCCCAGGTCGCGCTGCTCGGCGGAGACGGACGACGGCTTGCGGTGGACCTCAGAGCAGATTCGGAAGTGCGACCGCAGTGGGAAATAGCGATCGGCGCGATGCCAGGTGAAGAGGTCACTGTTCGCTGGCCCGACCTCTCGGAGGTTCCCGATGATCTGAGGCTTTGCCTGGTCGATCGCAATACGGGCACGGTGACTTCCATGCATACCGGCGCCTCTTACCGGTATATCTCCGGCGAGACACCGCGACGACTTGTGATGCGTGTGCGGCCTCGTGGAGCGATGCTGATGGTGTCAGGTCTCACGGCGTACCAGCGCGATGATGCCGCCTCAGTTAGCTACGTTCTGTCGGCACCTGCCACTGTGACGGTTGAAGTGCGGAATATGGCCGGGCGCCGCGTAAGTGAGGTAGTTCGTGAACGCTCGGCGGAAGAGGGCTTACAGACGCTCGTGTGGGACTTTCGCTCCGGCGCAGGAACACCAATTCCGGCGGGGAGATACCTTTTGCAGGTGACAGCGCGGAGCGAGGCGGGTGAGAGCGTGTCTGCGCTTGCGCCAGTTGATGTGCGGCGCTGATTGGCTGCAGATCGGCTACTCCGTGCACTGACAGATGAGACGCTCCGCTGATTCACGGATGGAACCCTGTGGAGAGGCCGTGAGCCAACAGCGACAGGCGGCTCTGTGTGACAAATACAGATGTAGGCCCACGGGAGGCGCCGGTGCTCAATGAGCCAGGTGCTGAGGAGGGATGAGCAGGTTGAGAAGCCTGACGTCGCCGACCCGCGCAGGATCGGCGTCACGCCGCGCGTGCTCGTGCTCCTGACGCTGCTGATCCCGCTGAATACCTTCTTCGTCGCGGATCTTCATCGTCGCGGGATCGAAGATCCGACCATCATCGCGCTCTTCTGGAATGTTCTCTTTCTCTTCGTGCTGCTGCGCCTGCTGAACGGCCTGGTGGATCGTCTCAGATCGCGCCTCGCCCTTGTGCAGCAGGAGTTGCTCGCTCTGTGGATCCTCATTGCGGTAGCGACCTGTCCGGCCGGGCAGGACACCCTGAAAACCAGTTGGGCCACGATGCAGGGCTACGCCTACTTTGCGAGTCCCGCGAATGACTGGGAGCAACTCTTCGGTAGCTACGTGCCTGAGAGCATGACGGTTAATGACATGGCGGCGCTCGACCGTCTATGGCGAGGCGGTCATTCTGTCTACGAAAGGCGCAACTGGCAGCCATGGCTGGGGCCCGTGGCGCGCTGGACCTTCCTCTTCAGCTTCCTATGGTGCGGCGTGGCCGGGCTTGCCGTGATCTTCCGTCAGCGGTGGGTAGAGCGCGAGCGGATGAGCTTCCCCATCGTGCAGGTGCCGCTGGAGATATCGCGAACTCGGGTGCCAGCGATTCGACTCTCGTTGTTCTGGGTAACCTTCGGGGTTGCCGCATCGATTACGCTGATTAACGGTCTGCACATCTTCTATCCGGGAATGCCCGAGATTCCGGTGAAGATCGGCCAGAATCCCGCGTTTGATCTGCGCCGATATCTCACCGGACATCCGTGGCGGGCGATGGGGCGAGTCCACGCCTGCTTCTACCCCTGGGCGATCGGCCTGGGCCTGCTGATTCCGAAGGACCTCTCACTCTCTCTGTGGTTGTTCTTTCTTCTCTGGCGGGGCAAGCAGGTGCTGGTCGCATGGCTTGGTTGGACGGAGATGCGTGGCTTCCCGTTTATCAAGGAGCAATCTTTCGGCGGGTACCTCGCGATCCTCGGTTTTTCGCTCTGGGCGGGGCGCGAGTACTTCGCAAAGGTCTGGCGGTCCACACTCGGGCGTGGTGATCCCGACTTCGAGGCGGACGAACCGCTGCGTTATCAGACCGCCTTCACGATCTTCGTTATCGGCTTCATTGCGGTGACTATACTTGGCGTCTCGATCAGAATGAGCACGGCAGTTGCGATCGCATTCTTCGTACAGTATTACGCCATGACGATGATCGTGGGCAGGATACGCGCCGAGATGGGCCTGCCGACGCATGAGATCGAACGCCTCGGGCCAACGGTGATGCAGGGGAATCTGCTTGGCGCGAGAATCCTCGGCAAACAGAATCTGACATCACTCTCGGTCTTCTTCGGCTTCACCCGCGGGCTGCGTAACAGCCCCTACCCGCACATGCTTGAGGGCCTGTATCTCTCGGGACGCACGGGAATGGACGGCAGAAGACTGCTGATTGCGAGCATGGCAGTCATCCCGCTCTCAACTGCACTTGCCTATTTCTGGAATCTGCGCCTTGGCTACGAACATGGGCTGGGAGCGGACTGGGCACCGTGGATGCCGTGGTCGAGCCGGGAGGCGTGGGTGCAGCTTGAGGGCTGGCTCAGGCAAGATCAGGGCTTCCACTGGGGGCGGCTGATCGCGATACTCTTTGGCTTCGGGGTGTACTTCGGCCTGCAGGAGGTTCGAACTTACTGGGTCTGGTGGCCACTGCATCCAGCGGGCTTCGCCCTCTCCACGACGTTCTACATGATGCACCTGTGGATGCCGATGCTGGTGGCATGGATGGTGAAGAGCATCGGTGCCCGCTATGCCGGGCGTGGGGCGATGCAGCACCTGCAGGCGGCGGCGCTGGGCCTTATTCTCGGGGACGTGATGATGGGAAGCATCTGGGCAATGTACTCAGCACTCACACGCGTGGAGACCTATTCTTTCTTCCCGTGAGCGGGCCGCCGCAACCTGTCCGAAGTGCGGACGCGATCCCGGGCTCCCCCAATCCTCCGGTCTCCTATCGGCCTGCGGGATGCTCCGGATCTCGACGGGGCCGGCGCCTCTCATGTAACTTCAGGGCGGTCTCGTAGAGGTCAACGTATTCCCTCGCGGACTCGCTCCAGGAAAAGTCCGCGGCCATCGCGTTGCGCATGATGCGCTGCCAGCGGGATGTCTGATGGTAGGTTCGAACGGCTCGTTTCACCGCGCCGAGCAGGTCTGGCTCGGCGAGGTAACTGAATGCAAAGCCGGTCTGCGGGTCGTCCTTCTCCGAGACGGTATCCGCGAGGCCGCCGGTGGAGTGGACGATCGGGATGGTTCCGTGGGCCATTGCGATCATCTGACTGACCCCGCACGGTTCATATCTTGAGGGCATCACAAACATGTCCGCGCCTGCGTAGAAGATACGCGCCATCTCCGAGTTGAAACCGATGCGAGCGACGACACGCCGTAGGTTCGCCTGGGCCAGCGCGCGGTACCGCCTCTGCGTCGTGGCATCGCCCGTGCCGAGGATTGCGAACTGAATCGGTAGCTTCAGCGCAGCCGGCAGCACGTCCGCCAGCACATCAAGTCCCTTCTGGTGCACCAGCCGACTCACACTCACCACCAGTGGGATGTCAGGAGCGTGTGGCAGGCCCAACTCCTTCTGCAGGGCCGCTTTGCACTTTGCCTTGCCGCTCGTATCCTCAGGCGAGTATGTAGCAGGTAGCGACGGATTCTGCGGACTCCACTCGTCGTAGTCAATGCCGTTCAGGATGCCGTAGAGATCATTCTCCCGATGGCGCAGGAGGTCATCGAGACCTGCACCATATGCTGAGGTACATATCTCGCTCGCGTAGCGGTCGCTGACCGTGTTGATGACGGTTGCCGAGCGGATCGCCGCCGCCATGTAGTTGATCTGCTTCGCGCGCAACAAAAAGTCCATAGGGGCGGAATCCGGGCTGACGTCGATAGCCTCCGCAGTAGAGACGGGGAAGAGGCCCTGATAGGCGAGATTGTGAATCGTGAAGACCGTCGGCATCCCGTGGGGATTCACCGCCTCGAAGGTCGGCACAAGGCCGGTTGGCCAGTCGTTGGCATGGACGACGTCCGCTCGAAAGCCGATCGCGTGGTTGAGGATCAGCGCCGCGCGGGCAAAGAGAGCAAAACGCTCGGCGGAGTCGGGGTAGTCACCCGTTTCGGTGCCGTAGATCGTCGGCCGGTCAAAATACGGATCATACTTGATAAGATACACCGGGACTGCGCCTCCCGGCAGCGTCGTCTCGAAGACGCTGGCTGAGAACGATTTGCTCGGCGACTGCACGCTGAGGGCCGGAAGGGAGGGGGTAGATTGCTCGATTTGGGGGCATTGCCGATGCATGGGCATGACGAGTCGGCAGTCCACGCCCTGCCCGACCAGGGCCCGTGGCAGACTCCCTGCGACATCTGCCAGCCCTCCGACCTTCGCGAACGGAACCGCCTCGTTGGATACGAAGAGGACTTTCATCAGAAGAGTGTTCCCCCGTTACAGTGGGGCGCGATTTGGGACGACGACGATACCGTTCTCAGTCATGGTGAAGCGTTCACGGTCATGCTCGGGATCATATCCTATTACGGTCCCGTCCGGAATATGTGTCGATTCCTCCAGGACGGCACGCCGCAGCCGTACATCCTTGCCGATGTGTGTGCCGCCCATGATAACGCACTCGTCGATGGTGCTTTCGTTGTGCACCTCGACCCGTGGGCCGATGATCGATCGCTCCACGGTCCCACCTGAGACCACTACGCCGCCCGCCAGCAGAGATTGCTCGAAGCGCCCCATCGTGCCCTCGGTAGAGATGCATATCTTCGCGGGTGGGCGATGACCGGTGCCAGAGCGAATTGGCCAGTCCTTTGAGTAGATGTCGAACTCCGGGTGCCGGGAAATCAGGTCCATGTTTGCCTGCCAGTAGCTGTCGAGGGTGCCTACGTCCCGCCAGTATCCTCCGCCGGGTTGTCCTTCGCTGTTGAGGTTGTAGGCGAAGACATCACGCTCTTCGATCAGCTTCGGGATAACGTCATGTCCGAGGTCATTAGTGCTGTGTGGATCCTTCGCGTCACGCACCAGGGCTCTCACCAGCACTTCGGTGTTGAACAGATAGACGCCGATTGAGGCGAGGCATCGATCCTCGCTTCCGGGTATCGGCTTGGGATCTTCCGGCTTCTCGCTGAAGCCGGTAATCCGCCGGGACTCGTCCACGCTCATGATCCCAAACTGCCGTGCGTCCTCCTGGTCCACCTCTATGCACACTATAGAGGTGTCCGCGTCACACTGAATGTGCTCATCGAGCAGCATACCGTAATCCATGCGATAGACGTGATCGCCGCCGACTACGAGTACCCAACTCGGCCGCTCCTGTTCGAGCAGGTAGAGGTTCTGAAAGACCGCATCGGCGGTGCCCTGATACCATCGACTCGGAAGACGCTGCTGAGGTGGAACGATGTCGACGAACTCGTCCAGCGCCGGGCTGAGGATGCTCCACGTCTCGCGGATGTGACGATGCAGGGTGACGGATTCGTACTGGGTCAGCACGAATATCTGCCGGAAGAAAGAGTTCACGCAGTTGGACAGCGTGAAATCGATGATGCGGTAAACGCCCCCGAAGGGGACTGAAGGCTTGGCTCGGCGTTCAGTGAGTGGGCGCAGGCGCTGTCCCTGCCCGCCGGCCAGCAGAAGAGTGAGCACTTGACCGGCGTGGTCTCTTGTAATTGCCAACTGCGTGGCCCTCCCGCAAGCTTTACGACTCTCAGTGATCGGCGCGATCCATCGCCTGCTCGATAGCTTCGAGCAGAGGCGTGAGATCGCTACTCTTTTCGATATACGCGTCGGCGGCCCATGAAAGGAAGTTCTCGGCATAACCGGGGTACGCGGTGTTGATTATCACCGGAACCGATGGATCGATGTCGAGAAACTCCTGCAGGGCGCTCAGCCCATCACGACCGGGCATTGCTATATCGAGAACTACCACCTGCGGGCGCTGGTTACGCAGACGGTCCACCGCCGCATCTGCGCTGTCCGCGGTGTCAACCACGTACCCCCGCCGCTCGAGGCGACGGCGGTAGATCTCCCGCTGGTTTGCATCGTCATCGACGAACAGCACGTGCACATCGCCCATCCCTTCTCCAGTCATTCCCAGTCCTCCACTCACCATTGCTCTTCGCCTCCCATCCAGGCAACTCACACGGGCAGGTCCCCGCGCACCCGCTCTGTCCTACGTGGTCGGCTCAGTTCCCTCCGCGTTATCCTGAACCGTGTGCATCTTCGGAATCTGAATAATGAATGCGGTTCCCTCTTCAGGCTCGCTCTCCACTTCGAGATTGAAGCCATGCAGTCTGATGCTGTCCCAGACAACCGCAAGGCCGATTCCACTACCGTAATGCTTCGTGGTGTAGAAGGCATCGAATGCCTTACCCGTTGTCTCCTTCGACATCCCCACCCCGTTGTCCTCGATTCGAAGCCAAACATTCTTTTCATCCTGCCACGTGGCGATCTTGATTCGACCGCCGTCGGGCATTGCTTCTGCCGCGTTGTCCAGGATGTTCTGCAGCGTGCGCCGCATCTGAGCGATATCTGCTCGAATGCGCGGCAGTTCCTCCGCGAGTTCCAGATCGATTGTGATGCCAATTTCCTGGAAACCATTTTCGGAGGCCATGCAACGTCGTATGACCAATCCGTTCAGATCAACCGGAGCGGGACTAAGCTCGCGTTGTGACAGCGGTTCGATCAGCATTGAGAGTATCTCTTCAAGGTTCCGAGCCTCTCCGGAGATTATCTCGGCGGCGTGAGTGACTACTTCTGGATCGTTGGGATCCTCCTGCAGATCCAGCGCCCACGCCCCGATGGTGACGAGGGGATTGCGCAGATCGTGGGCCAGCCGAGCCGCCATCTCTCCTATTGCCGCAACCTTCTCCGCACGCACAAGCTCCGCCTGGGTCTTCTGTAGACTCGCGTAGGCCTCCTCGAGTTCCTGGCGTCCCCGGCTAATTTCCTCATACGCCAGCGCAGCCTCCAGGGCGAGGCCGGCGTGCTGCGCGAAGAGGGTGAGCAGACGTATGTCACCGTCTCCAATTGGCTCGCGTGAATACCGGTTGTCCGCCAGCAACACCCCGCGCGGTTGATCGGATACCATCAGCGGTACAACAACAAACTCATCAACCCCCAGAAGGTTCCGCAGTTTGTCGCCAACGCGCTCATCGTTCTCCGCGTCGGTGACCTTGATGGCGCGGCGTTGCACTTCCGCAAGAACCGGGAGCCTGTCTGCCTCGTCCGATATCGAGAAACGAATGCTGCGCACCGCTTCCTGTAGCGGCTGACGCTCCCGCTCGGCCCATCGATCGTACGCGGCCGTGAAGTCGTCGAGTGTGTGTGGGTGTGCTGCCACGCGCGCCCAGATCTCGTGAGCCTCCTCCTGAGACTCAGGCCCCAGCGCCATTCGTCCTTCCAGCCACTCCCCGGTCGGGTCAACGACGAACAGCCACGCCCGATTGAAGCCGATCCCTCCGGTGCCGGCAGTTGCGCAGGTGAGGATGGCGAACAGGACCCGGTCGATCTCCGTCTCCCGCCGCAACACCCGGATCATGTCGGTCAGCAGCGTGAGTTCGGCCAGGCGTCGACCGGTGTCGGGCACCGTATCAACCGCAATCATCACGGCTCGTCGTTCGGCTTCAGCGATCACGCTAACGCTAAGGTCCACCACGCGCTGCGGGTGATCAGAGCTGTAAAGCCGCAGGCCGGGGATCTCCACCGGTCCCTCATTCTCAACGACCTGCCCCAGGGCACGTTCTATTCCAGTCCACAGTTCAGCCGGAAGAGCATCGCGCAGCGGTGTGCCCTCAGGCGGCGGCTCGGTCCCGCACACTTCAGACCAGAACGCATTATTGCCCTGAACGACATTCAACTCGCGATCGGCCATGAGCAGCGCGACCGGAATATGGTCGAAAACCGGACACGGGCAGAAGATTCCATTCACGTCCATCTCAATCACCGCCTCACTGACTCCTATCTGCAGCAACCGAATCGGCCTGTTGGTGCGCTCGACCTCGCAGGAACTCGGCCGCCTCCTCCGGTGCAACCGGATTGACGTAGAACCCGGTACCCCACTCAAAGCCGGTGACACCGGTCAGGCGAGGCAGGATCTCGATGTGCCAGTGATAGTCCAGGCCCAGCGTCTGCCAGTACTCGGGCCGACCCGGACGTGGAACAGTATTGGGAGCCACGTTCAGGACGAAGTTGTATGCCGGTGAGCCGACGGAGGCGCGCAGATTAGCAAGACAACGATGAAGCACATCTGCCAGCGCCGCCAGTCCCTTCTCGTCGACATGTGCGAAGTCGTGTGAATGCTCGCGCGGGTAGATCGCGAGTTCGAAGGGGAAGCGCGAGGCGAAGGGCGTCATGGCAACGAACTGGTCGTTGGTGAATACAATCCGCTCTTCCTGCGCAAGCTCCTGGTCGATCACATCACAGAAAATGCAGCGTTCCTTGCGCCGGTAGTAATCCCGGGCCGTGATCAGCTTGCTCTTCACTCTGCTTGGAACCACGGGAATTGCCATGATCTGTGAATGTGGATGACTGATCGTTGCGCCTGCCTCGGCCCCGTAGTTGCGGAATATGACGCAGTAACGCAGGCGTTCATCACGATATAGATCCGACAGTCGCGAGCGATACGACAGGAGCACCTCCTGTATCTTCTCAGGGGGGCCATCGCCCATCTGCCAGTAGTGATCGGGCGACTCTATTGCCACCTCGTGGGCGCCGATCCCGTTCATCATGTCGAAGCTGCCGATGCCGCGCCGGTTCGTTTCTCCCTCCACGCGCAGTGCCGGGTACTTGTTGGGCACCACTCTGACCTGCCATCCTGGTGAGTCGGCCGATGTTCCTTCGGGCCGCAGCGCCCAGATCTCGCCGGGGGTCATCTGTTCGTTCCCCTCGCACAGCGGACATGCAGCACCCGCAGGCGTAGGTTGAGGGGCCTGATAGTCAGTCGGCGTGCGACCGCGCTCGGCTGCGATGATAACCCAGCGATCTACGACGGGATCCTTACGAAGCTCGGACACCGGTCAACCTCCTCGTGATCTGCCGATACCGGGATGGTCGGGGTGAGTATCTCCACAGGGCAATATCGATGCGACGTGGATCAGGCGGGGTAATCGACCCGACCGAACCAACTCAAATCTATCTTCGGGAATACTCGGTCGCGCTCACAGAGCGAGCCGAAGTAGGCCCAGTCGTCATCAGAGAGGTCTTCGCCGCGCGCCCAGCGATCCGCGAGATCCGCAATCCGATTGAAGTCAGTATGGTGTGCTACAAGCCGATGTGCGGCGTAGTCCACGGCGCCGCCCGTCGAGATCAGGAACTGCCAGTCCGACGCCTGCAGCAGCAGCAACTCGCGTGCCGCCTGCCGGATGAACTCCTGAAGCTGCTCGTCCTCGGAGGCGCCGCGACTCTCCACCAGGTGCCTCATCCTGCGTTCCGACTGATAGATGCGCCGCCAGGACCAGATGGTCTCCTCATTCAGCCAGTTCTGGTGTCCTCCGCCCGCTCCCCACGAGCCCTCCGCGAGCGTAATGGCTGTCGCCGGCGGCGTGTCACTGAGGTACTCTCGGCCGGTCATCATCTGCACTTGAGGATCCTGGTGTATCCAGCGAATCGTCTGTTCCAGCCATCGAGGCCCTTCATGCCACCAGTGGCCGAAAAGCTCCGCGTCGAACGGGGCGCAGACCACCGGCCTGCGACCGTAGGGGCGCGGAAGCTGCTCGAGCATATCATGGAGCATTCCGGCGAAGTGTCCGGCGTGATCGTAGATACGCTGTTCAGCCATCTCTGGCGCGTAGGCATCCTTGGTGGCGAGATCGTTTCGATCGTCGGTGACGCGCCAGTAGCGATGATCTCCCGGCAGGTGCTTCTTGTGAAACTCCAGGTACCAGCCATCGCCGGGATAGCCATGATCCGCGCTCCAGACCTGGTGAGAAACCGATGGATTGCGCGCGAGGCAGGCTACAGGCGGATGATCCTCAAAACGAGAACCGACAAAGTAACCCTGGTCGAGTGTCTTCTCTTGAGGCGGTCGCGGTGGCTCGTCTTTGCGCCATATGCGGCTCCAGAGCTTACCGAGATTGTCGTAATCGTCGATATCAACCACGAGCGGAGCGCCACCGCCCTCGACCAGATGACTGTCAACGATGAAGTAGTCGAGGCCGTTCTCGCCAAGGAACTCTTCGAGCCCCTTACGTAGCCACGCATGACCGTCCGGCTTCTGAATGGCGGAGGGAGGAGCCCACTGAGTGCGCGGACGATACGCACACTCAGGCAGCCAGAAGCCGCGAGGGTACTGTTGGAAGTGACGCAGATGGCTCTCGATCCCCTGCCGAATCTGCGCCTGAATCGAGGAATCTTCATGCAGAAGTGGAAGGTACCCGTGGGTGGCGCCCGACGTCATGATCTCGATGGCGCGCTGATCCTGCAGATCGCGAAAGGCTCCCACGATGTCGCGGTCAAGCTCTTCGTCATAGAAGCGCTGGAGATCGCGATAGTGTTCAACCCAGCACTCCGCAAGCCAGGCGAGATGCATATCGCCGCGGTAGCTGAACTCACCGTGGTCCGCTTCTGCGGTTTCCACGCGGTGTTGCAGGTAGTGCGGGAACCACTCGGCAAAACGCGGATCGGCAAGCTGATCAACGACCACCGGCGTCAGGCCGACAGTAACTGCGGGCCTGATGCCGTCGTAAACGAGCCGCCGGAAAGTGCGTAGCAGAGGAAGGTAGCACTCCGCGGACGCCTCATAGAGCATATTTGCGCCATGCGGCCATGTCGAATGACCGAGGACGTAGGGCAGATGTGTATGCAGCACGAGGCAGAATGCTCCGGCCGGCGAATTCATACTGTGACCCCGGTTTCAATTTCGCGCGTAACGCACGCTGAGGGAGATGAAGTTCAAAACGATGGATCGAATTGATGTTGCTTTCGTCTGGCACATGCACCAGCCGTGGTATCTCTGGCCCGACTCAGACCTTGCGGCGCTGGCCTTCGCCCGCCTGCACGCCACCGGCGCTTACTACGACATGCCGTGGCTGCTTCGGAACTTCGACGACACGAAGGTCACCTTCAATCTTGTGCCCTCGCTTATCGAACAGCTCCAACTCTACAGTGGGGGAGCTGTCACCGATAGAGCCATGCAACTATCACGCCGCGACCCGGATGATCTGAACCTCGACGATCAACGCTATCTGCTCACTCATATGTGTGGTGGACACCCCGGAGGGGCGATGGCGGCGAGTACACGTTACGGGGAATTATTGCACAAGAGAGGCCTCGACCGCAAGTCCGAGACCATTGACCGTGCGTGCAGGAGGTTTGATGTCGAGGACTATCGCGACCTGCAGGTGCTGTTCAACCTCGCCTGGTGCGGCTTTGCACTGGATCACGAGAGCGATATCGTTTCGGAACTGCGCAGCAAGGATCGCGACTTCACCGAGGACGAGAAGAACGCCCTTGTGGATGCTATGGAGAGCGCGGTGAGTGAGATCGTCGATCTCTATGCAGAATCGGCGAGCGAGGACCGCGCCGAGCTCATCTGCTCGCCGTACTATCACCCGATTATGCCGCTGCTTGCGAATATGTCTGACGCCGAGCGCCGGATAGATCCGGCACAGCTTCCGGAGCGCCGCTGGCATGAATCGGAGGAGGCGCGCCGCCAGCTTCGAGCGGGCCTCGAGTTTCACCAGCGCACCTTTGGGCGGCACTCCGGCGGTCTCTGGCCCTCGGAGGGATCTGTGAGTGAGGCCGCGCTGGCAATCATGGCAGAGGAGGGAGTAGAATGGGCGGCCTCTGATGAGGAAGTGCTTGCGGCCAGTCTTAGGCTGGGAGGACGTCCTTCCCCGCAGCAACTCTACCGGCCGTGGCTGGCCGCGGATGGGCGCGTTACGATGCTCTTCCGCGAGCACCGTCTCTCCGATATGATTGGCTTCGTATATCGCGACTGGAGTCCGTCCGATGCGGTGCGGGATTTCCTCAGTAGAATCCGGCGGTCGGCAGGACAGTTCGATGATGGCTCACGCCCGCCTCTTGTACCGATAATCCTCGACGGTGAGAATCCGTGGGGCTGGTACGAAGACGCGGGTGAAGGCTTTCTTACCGCTCTGTATGAGGCGGTTGAAGCCGCTGATGACCTGCGAGCGGTAAGTGTGTCCGACTACCTCGGTGAGTTCCCCGCAGAGGACCGGCTGGACTCGCTCTTTCCCGGTTCGTGGATCGATCATTCGTTTAGCACGTGGATCGGCGGTGAAGAGCATCGCCGTGCATGGAACCTGCTCACCGACGCGCTGGAGGCCACGAAGCGCCATGAGGGGGAGGCGGAGGATGAGGCCCTTTCCTGCGCGAGAGAGCATCTGATGATCGCCGAGGGCAGTGACTGGTTCTGGTGGTACTCGGAGAATCAGCACACGCTCGATGCCGACATCTTCGATGCTCTCTTCCGCTCGCACGTAGCGGAGGTGTATCGACAGCTTGGAGAGGATCCGCCGGAGGCGGTTGAGGAGCCGATCTATGCCGAGAAGATCAGCCGCCTCATCCGTGAGGCTGTCGGACGAATGACCGCCAATATCGACGGGAGAATCACCAGCTACTTCGAGTGGCAGCCTGCGGCGTTGCTGCGTACGTCCGGTCTCGCCTCGGCCATGCAGCGCAGCAATTACATCGTGCAGGAGATGTACTTCGGCTTCGATGAGCAGAACCTCTGGTTGCGTCTCGATACTGATCTTCCCGCCCGCGAGAGCCTGCAAGACTGCCGCATGGAGATACTGTTCGGCGGCGAGACGGAGCACACCATCGCCATAACCGCTGCGGGGCGTGGGGAGCCTGAGATCAACGGCAGTCTGTGTGAGAACGCCGAGTGTGCAGTGGATCGTATTGTGGAGGCGCGGGTGCCTCTGAATATGGTGGATGTCGAACCCGGCGGCACTCTCAGGCTTGCGATAATCCTCGGGCAGGACGGGAAGATCCTCGAGCGCTGGCCGGAACTGGGCTACCTGCAGGTGGCAGTGCCGAGTCTGGACGACATGATTTCCTCATGGGTGATATAGTCCGGTCAAGCGGGCAATAGCAGAGAGGCCGCCATCCCCAGACCATGATGGCGGCCCCTGGCTTATGCTCCGGTCGTGGCTACGACAGATCCACTACGATGTCGAGATCCAGGGTCTGGTCCGGGTCGAGCGATATGTCGATGTACTGCAGGGGGTCTTGATCATAGATCAAGTTCAGCGGAGGACTTGTGGGCTCCCAGCCATCGGGGTCCGCGTAGGCGACATAGACTTGGTAGGTCCCGGCCAGGATCGACGGGATCTCGAAGCTGCCGTCGGTCGGATCCACCTGGCTGATTGAGATCGGTCCGAACGGTGTCTCCACGAAGACTGCGAGTACTTCGTCGGTGCCTGCCGGCAGCGGCGCGCCGTCTTCATCAAGCACTGTGCCGCGAATGGTTGCGAACTGCAGGGTCTCTCCGGGCACTACGCTCGCGAAGATCGTCGGGCGCATGATCCACATGCCGCTCGCCCCTGCCTGGTGTACCGACGCCGCCGCGTCGAAATCAAGCAGCAGAGTCACTGTCTCGCCCTGCTCGATATCGAAGGCGCCGGTCACGAGCTTCGCGCCGGTCTGAGCGCCGCTCGGTACCTTGAGATCATGCTTCACGTCTTCGCTATCCACGATGTAGTTCGCTCCGGGTGCGTCATTGAGGATCAAGCGCACCTGGGTGTATCGTCCCGCCGGAATTAGCGGCTCGCCCAGAAGCATCGGGTTGCCCGCCAGTTCGATCAGCTCGATCTCGTCAGGAATCTGTTCATCTGTTACGAGTACCTGAACGCCATGGCCGCTTGATACGGCCTCGATGCGTGTGATCTGCACCCACACCTCCTGCACATCCGACAGCGGGGCGTCCGTCAACATTACCCTGACTGTGCCCGTCCCCGCACCAACGTCATTACCGTCTCCGCTACCGCTGCAACCGGCAATCACGAGTGCCAGGCCCAGCAACACAACGACCAACCCGCCTGCTACCGAACGTCTCGAGAACTCCATCGATCCACCTCCACAAAATATGGCACTATCCGACCCTTCTCGCGTCCAGTCGTCCCCCGGACGTTAGTGTACCCGCATCGCTGTGTCGCTAATCATTAGGGGGCTGCATTCCGACAATCTATGGGTTTTCTCCCATAGCGTGAGGACCGGATAGATATAGGTAGGCCCTTGCGGGCTTTCCGTGTCACTACCTACGTGCGTAAGGGTCCGTACACGGCGCTTCGATCAGATTGAGGCTCCGTCTCGCATTCCGGCTTCCGGTCCCGCGTCCCGTCATGGGGCAAAGGACGGGGCATCGTGTGCAGCATTTTCGGTGCTTCCATCTCGTTTCTGATCGCTCTTTCCTGAGCTCTTGATGAATTGGTCTGGTGTTCTCATTGTGTTGCCTCTTGCCCTTGCTCTGAGGATATGGTTTCTGGTGTGCTGAACTCCACTTGTGAGACAATAGAAGAGGGTATGGGTGACGGGGCATGATGGGCCTTATGGGAGATTGAGCAATGTGGAAGTTAGTTAGAACAGAAGAAGGGAAGGGGAGAAGTAAGGCGAATAGAACAGCAATCTGCTCCTCGGAGTGTCATAGCGGTGCCTTGCTGACTCGATCTGATTTGCCTTCGGAGGAAAGCGGATCATGAGTTCAGGACGGTCATCTCTTCGGGCACAGTCAAGGTCTATTGTAGTACATGGGCTTGATGATTGTGTTGAGTCACTTCGCTCCCCCCTGATCCAGGTTATCTTCAGGTGCGTTTTCTCATTTGCTCAGGCACTATTGCTACGATTTGCCTCTGCCAATAGGAGAAGGGATGGAAAGCTGAGTACTTGCGAGGTAGGAGATGGATGTGATGAAGCAGGCGAACACCCACGCCATGTATCTACTCACGGCAGGACTGCTGCCCGCGTTACTTCTCCTGGGAGGGTGCGTATTTCTGCAACAGGAAGTAATCGTGGCAGAGGCGGACACTGTTGAGGATAACTCCGATGAGGTTGTGGTTGTTGCCGATGGCGAGATGGCGACATCCCATCTCGGCAATGAGGGCCCCGCATTTCAGGAGGGCATGACGCCGAGTAGGCTCGGATGGGGAGCCGATGATCAGGCATATCCCGACAGATACGTCGTCTATCCTGACGATGGCTCAGAGATGGTGTGGGTGCCACCGGGGAGTTTCCCTATGGGCAGCACGGATGAGCAGGTGAACTATTCGGTTGCGGTGCAGGGGCACGCACCGTGGTGGGTATTAGACGAACAACCTGCGCGTCTTGTGGAGATGAGCGGTTTCTGGATGGGGAAGCACACGGTTACCAATGCCCAGTACCATGCTTTCTGCGAAGCCACGGGGCGAGAATTTTCGGAAAGGAGCCACCAGGGAGACGACCACCCTGTGGTCCATGTGAACTGGGATGATGCCGTGTCTTATGCTGAATACTATGGTTTCAGTCTGCCCACAGAGGCACAGTGGGAGTATGCGGCAAGAGGCCCGGAGGGACATATCTACCCGTGGGGTGATGAATGGGATGGCAGCAGACTGTGTTGGGGTCAGAATAGGGGCCCTGGGGGGATGTCATTCCCTGTGGGGAGCTTTCCGGAGGGGGCCAGTTGGTGTGGTGCTCTGGACATGGCGGGTAATGTGTCTGAGTGGTGTGCGGACTGGTATGATGAGTATTACTATGTGAGT
>PXBW01000312.1 GCA_003566775.1 candidate division WS1 bacterium | reverse complement strand
GCTGTTGGAGGTCACCGTGCAGAGGCGAGAGCGGACGCGGCAGATCGCCGTCGGAGAGAGCACAGAGGCATAGACCGGGCATGGCACAGGCACGATGCCCGTGGTGCGGACGAGGCAAAGGAGATTGAGGTGTGAAGCGACCGAGCGATCCCTTCAGGCAGATGCAGATGCTCACCGATCGCATGCGCGAGGCGATGGCGCTGCACCGCAGAAGGCGTCCGGCGCGACCGTCTCTCTGGCAGCCGCCGATGGACCTGCGCGCGACCGATGATGCCTACGTAATCGCCCTGGACGTACCGGGCGTTGCGCGCCAGGAGATCGAGGCGACCGCAGAGGACGGGATCGTGCGGGTGCGTGGTCGAGTTGAATCGCCCGAGAAGCTGTCTGAGGCGCGGCGCGTGCGCGGCGAGCGAACGCTGGGTGATTTCGCGCGCTCGATACGCCTTCCGTCTGACGCTGATACATCGAATACAAGCGCAACGCTCGCGAAGGGCGTGCTGACGATTACGGTCGGCCGCCGTGCGGGGAGCGGGCGCATTACGATAGATGTCGAAGAGTGAGTCACTGTGCGAGTTGACCAGAAACCCGACTTCTACGAAATCCTGGGCGTCGATCGCGATGCATCACAGGAAGAGATCAAGAAGGCGTACCGGCGCCTGGCGCGTAAGTACCATCCGGACGTGAATCCCGGAGATGAAGAGGCCGAGGCGAAGTTCAAGGAGCTTTCGCAGGCCTATCAGACGCTCAAGGATCCGGAGAAGCGCAAGAAGTACGATCAGTTCGGGGAGGCGTGGGAGCAGGCACAACACAGCGGGCAGTGGCAGCAGGGTGACTTCCGCGACTTCGTAAGAACCGAGTTCGGTCCCGGATCGTTTCGGGATATCTTCGGGGACATCTTCGGTTCCACCGGAGGCGGACGTGGCTACGCTTTCACGCAGACCGGACGCAGCAGGGTGCGCCCCGAGCCGGGCCCCACGCGCGGGCAGGACGTGGAGTACGACCTCCCGGTGAGCTTCGAAGAGGCGGTGCACGGTGCGGAGAAGCAGATCTCCCTTACGCTGTCGGATCGCTGTCCGGAGTGTGAGGGGATGGGCGGACAGACCGAGACCTGCCCCGCCTGCGGGGGCTCCGGCCAGGCGCAGAGCGGGGGCGGATTCTTCAACCTCGGCGCGGCCTGCCAGCAGTGTCACGGCACAGGCCAGGTGGTCACGACCCGTTGCCCGACCTGCCGCGGCAGCGGAGAGACTACACGCGGGCGCAAGATCACGGTGAAGGTACCGCCCGGGGTGAAGACGGGCAGCAAGATTCGCGTGCGCGGCGAGGGTGGTCGAGGAGTGTCGGGCGGACCGGCGGGCGACCTGATACTTAACACTCAGGTGCAGCCGCACCCGCTGTTTGAACGCAAGGGCGATGACATTCATGTCGACCTTCCAGTCACGTTTGTCGAGGCGGCACTGGGCACCAGGGTGAGAGTGCCGACAATCGACGGCGAGGTAACAATGACCATCCCGCCGGGTACCCAGAGCGGCAGACGGCTACGCCTCAAGGGACGTGGAGTGGAGCATCTCAACGAACCGGGACGTGGCGATCAATACGTGAAGATCAATGTGCAGGTACCCGAGCGTCTCACCGATGAGCAGCGAGAGATGCTCGAAAGGTTCGATGAGACATGGGACGCAGATCCGAGAAAGCCGCTAGGAGCCTGACGTCGGCTTGATCGCTCCCTGGGCAGGTGATTGATGTGCGAAGAAAACGCGATGAACCGCGCTATCAGATAGGCGTTGTAGCGGGGATGCTTGAGTGCCATCCTCAGACCCTGCGGCTCTATGAGCGCGAGGGGTTGATCGAGCCTGAGCGGACCGAGAGTGGCGTGCGTCTGTACGGAGATGCGGACGTCGAACTTCTTCGAAGGATTCAGCGTTTCACTCAGGATCTTGGGGTAAATCTCGCAGGCGTAGCCATAATTCTGCGCCTGCTGGATCAGATCGAAGAGCTGCAGACTGAGGTGGAGCGGCTGCGCGATGATCTCGAGCATGGACCGAAGGCTCTCGGTCCCGCACGGGCTGCGGCACGAACACGTAGGCAGGTCACGGTTCGGATCGAGAATGCGCGGGAGGTCGAGCGATAGTCTCCAGGGCCGAGGCCGATGTCCCCGAGGGTGCGCGCGAGATAATCGCAGAAAACTGTGGGGGTACGATCCGGAGAAGACAATTGCTTTCGGCTCGTACGCTCGTGGCGACGGATACGACGAGAACGATCTCGATCTGCTCGTGGTCAGGGCAGAAGGGGTCTCGCAAAATGCTACGCGCGGGGCTCGGGACTGAAGATTCGCAGGATGACGTTCCGTGAGACCCGGCAGTGAGCAGGACGGCTGACCTGCATAACCAACCTCACCGGCGCCTCTTGCGCCGATATGCAATAAACAGGTGACATGATGGATTTTGAGAAGCTTACAAATCAGGCGAAGGAGACCGTTGCTCAGAGCCAGCAAATTGTACAGCGTTACGGTCACAACCAGCTCGACGTCGAGCACATCCTGCTCGCGATGCTTGAGCAGGACGGAGGGGTCCCCCGCCGTGTGCTCGAGCAGATTGGGGTGGATATCGGCACTCTGACAGAGCGACTCGAGCGCGAACTGGGTCAGCGTCCTCAGGTATCCGGTGGGGGCGCTGATACCGGGCAGATCTACGTCACGCCGCAGAGCAATCGGCTCTTCGATGCGGCGTGGCAGCGCGCGCAGCAGTTCGGCGACAGCTTCGTCGCCGCCGAGCATCTGCTGCTGGCAATGCTGGACATCTCGTCTCCGTCCACACAGCTACTGTCCGACGCGGGAGTTGCCGAACAGGCGGTGCTGGAGGCGCTACGCGAGGTACGTGGCAGCCGTGGCGTACACGATCCCGGTGCCGAGTCGCAGTACGAGGCACTCGAGCGTTACTCGCGCGATCTCACGGAGCTTGCCGCCGAGGGTAAGCTCGATCCGGTCATCGGACGCGAGCGGGAGATCCGCAGACTCGTCCAGGTGCTGTCCCGGCGAACCAAGAACAACCCGGTATTGATCGGTGAGGCGGGCGTGGGAAAGACGGCGATAGTCGAGGGTCTCGCCCAGGAGATTGCGGCCGGCGTGGCCTCCGAGGTGTTGGGCGAGAAGCGTGTGGTGGCGCTCGATCTTTCCGGCATGATCGCCGGCAGCAAGTACCGTGGCGAGTTCGAAGAGCGCCTGAAGGCGGTGATTGACGAGATACGGGCCGCAGAGGGTGGTATCATCGTGTTCATAGACGTGCTGCACACGGTGGTCGGAGCGGGAGCAGCCGAGGGGGCGATGGATGCGTCGAATATGCTCAAGCCCGCGCTCGCGCGCGGCGAGTTGCAGGCCATCGGCGCAACCACGCTGGATGAGTATCGGGAGAATATCGAGAAGGATCCGGCTCTTGAGCGGCGCTTTCAGCCGGTCTTCGTCGAGGAGCCGACGGTCGAGCAGACGATCGAGATTCTCGCGGGTCTGCGCGAGCGTTACGAGGAGCATCACGGTGTCAAGATCGGTGACGAGGCGCTTGAGGCCGCTGCGGAACTGTCGGACCGGTACATCTCCGACCGCAAGCTACCCGACAAGGCCGTCGACGTGATCGATGAAGCGGCGAGCAAGCTGCGCATTGACACCTATGATCTCCCGCCACGCCCAGAGGCTCTACGCGAGCAGATTACCGAGTTGAACGAGAAGGGCCGGCAGGAGGCGTCGTCCGGCAACTACGAGGCCGCGGAGCGGGTCCGCGCGGAGTTGGACGAGCTTCAGGCTCGCCTGCCTGACGCTGAGGCACAGTGGGAAGGCCTCGATGAGATAGACGACACGGTTGATGCGGAGGATGTGGCGGCAATCGTCTCCGACTGGACGGGCATCCCGGTATCGCGGATGTTCGAAGAGGAGGCGCGCAAGCTGCTGGAGATGGAGGACCGCCTGCACGAGAGGGTCAAGGGCCAACACGAAGCGGTAGTCGCGGTGTCTGAGGCGATCCGTCGGGCGCGCACCGGCCTCAAGGATCCCCGGCGGCCGATCGGTAGTTTCATCTTCCTCGGCCCCACCGGCGTGGGCAAGACCGAGCTTGCGCGAACGCTCGCCGAGTTCATGTTCGACGACGAGGACGCGATGGTACGCATTGACATGTCCGAGTACATGGAGCGGCACGCCGTCTCGCGACTGATCGGAGCGCCGCCCGGATACGTTGGATACGAGGAGGGCGGCCAGTTGACTGAGGCGGTACGGCGCCGCCCGTACAGAGTGATCCTCCTCGATGAGATCGAGAAGGCCCATGCGGACGTGTACAACATACTGCTGCAGATACTCGAAGACGGTCGGCTCACCGACAATGCGGGACGCATCGTTGACTTCAAGAATACCGTTATCATCATGACGAGCAACATCGGCAGTCACCACATAACTCCGCCGGCCGAGGACGCGAGTGACGAGGCAGCCGCCGAACATTACGAGCAGATGCGTGAAATGGTGACGGAAGAGCTGCAGCAGCACTTCCGACCGGAGTTGCTCAATCGCATCGACGAGGTAATCGTGTTTCACTCGCTCACGGGTGAGGAGATCAGGGAGATCGTCGATCTGATGCTCTCGCGCGTCGAAGAGCGTCTTGGTGAGCGAGATATCTCGCTGAAGGCAACTGACGCGGCGAAGGACCTGCTCGCTCGGGAGGGTTACGATCCACAGTTCGGCGCGCGACCGCTTCGGAGGGTCATCCAGAAGCTGGTCGAGAACCCGATCTCGGCTGCGATTCTTCGCGGTGAGTTCACAGAGGGCGACACGGTGGTGGTTGATGCCGAAAATGGTGAACTGACATTGCGGGTGAGGGTTGCGGAAAGTGTCGAAGCAGAGTAGTATAACGCATCGTGGACACCACGGAAACCATCTCGCAGCGGCCCGGCCGGCGCCGCGAGATCAACACTAAGAGACGTTCGACTTGAGAAGGGAGGAACAGACGCACAATGGATATTCGATTGCTTGGAAATCGGGTGATGGTCAAGCGCGCAGAGGCCGACACCACGACCGGTGGGATCCACCTGCCGGAGTCGGCCCAGGAGCAGCCGCAGCGAGCTGAAGTCGTCGCGGTAGGCGAGGGAGAGAAGCTCGAGGATGGCACGCTGAGGGCTCCGGACGTCGAAGAGGGAGATATGGTGATTATCTCCAAGTACGGTGGCACGGAGATCAACGTGGATGGCGAGGACTATCTGATAATGGATGCGGATATGCTCCTCGCGAAAGAGGCGTAAGAGAGTCGCGTCACGATAACAACATATCGCAAGGGAGAACAGCAAAAATGGCAGCAAAGGAAATTCTGTACAGCGAGGAGGCGCGGCGAGCGCTGGAGCGAGGTGCCAACATCGTGGCGGATGCGGTGAAGGTCACGCTGGGCCCGACTGGCCGCAACGTGCTCCTCGAGAAGTCGTTCGGCTCCCCGACGATCACCAAGGACGGCGTTACCGTCGCCAAGGAGATTGAACTCGAGGATCACTTTGAGAACACCGGCGCACAGCTTCTCAAGGAAGTCGCCTCACAGACTAACGACGTGGCGGGCGACGGAACCACCACGGCGACAGTCCTGGCCCAGTCTATGCTGCGGGAGGGCCTTAAGGCCGTTGCCGCCGGGGCGAACCCCATGTTCGTCAAGCGCGGCATGGACAGGGCGGTTGATGCCGCGGTGGAGGCGTTGCGCGAGATGTCCATCGAGGTCAAGACGCGCGATGACATGTTCCACGTAGCCTCGATCGCAGGCAACGATGAGCAGATCGGCAAGATCGTGGCGGATGCGATGGAGGAGGTCGGCAAGGACGGTGTCATCACCGTCGAGGAGTCTCAGGGCACGGAGACTGAACTCGAACTGGTTGAGGGGATGCAGTTCGACAAGGGCTACCTCTCGCCGTACATGATCACCGACCGCGAGCAGATGGCCGCCGTGCTCGAAGACCCATACATTCTTCTGTTCGAGAAGAAGATCAGTTCGGTTGCGGACATCATCGACGTGCTCGAGCAGGTAGTGCAGGCAGGGCGACCGCTGGTTGTCATCGCCGAGGATGTGGAGGCCGAGGCTTTGGCGACGCTGGTTGTCAACAAGCTGCGCGGGACTCTCGACGCAGTAGCGGTGAAGGCGCCGGGCTTCGGAGACCGCCGCAAGCGGCAGATGGAGGACATCGCCGTGCTCACGAACGGCACCTTCATCTCGGAGGATCTCGGCATCAAGCTCGAGAACGTGAAGCTTGACATGCTGGGCACCGCAAGCCAGGTGCGAGTGACCGCAGATGACACCACGATCATCGAAGGAGCCGGCTCGGCTCAGGCGATCCGCGCCCGCATCGAGCAGATCCGCCGCGAGATCGAGGAGACCGACTCCAACTACGATCGGGAGAAGCTCGAGGAGCGACTGGCGAAGCTCTCCGGTGGAGTCGCCGTGATCCGCGTGGGAGCGGCCACCGAGACCGAGCTGAAGGAGTACCAGCATCGCTTTGAGGACGCGCTCTCCGCGACGCGCGCAGCGGTCGCCGAGGGCATCGTCCCCGGTGGCGGCGTTTCGCTGGCCCGCGTCCGGTCGGCGCTGGATAAGGTCAAAGGCACCGGTGACGAGGAGATCGGTGTGAATATCCTCCGCCACGCTCTGACCGCGCCGCTGCGTCAGATAGCGGAAAACAGCGGCGAAGAGGGCTCTGTCATCGTGGAGCATGTGCTCAACGAAGACGATCCGATGATCGGCTTCAACGCCGTCAGCGGAAAGTATGAGAGTATGATCGAAGCGGGTGTGACCGATCCTCTGATGGTCACCCGTGCAGCGCTTGAGAACGCCGCAAGCATCGCCGCCATGGTCATGACGACCGAGGGACTGCTGGCGGAGATTGAGGAGGAGGACGAGGACTGAGCGCTCCTCCTGTCCAATAGTAACGTTTCGGGGCGGGCCATCAGACGGCCCGCCCCGAATCATAAGACTAAGGACAGAATAACGTCAGGGCGTCGGACTGACATATGCTTCCGATCCGCGACAGCATACAATCGAAACGCGTTCCGATCGTGAACATCACGCTCATCGTCACGTGCGTTGTTGTGTACTTTGCACAACTCAGCGTGGGGATGCGGGTCGCAGTTGAAGAGTGGGCGTTCCGTCCGGAGTTCCTCGTGCCCGGCCGCGCCGAATCGATCGGACACGCACTATCGTCGATGGTCCTCTCGATGTTCATGCACGGCGGCCTGATGCACATCCTTGGCAACATGCTGTTTCTGTGGGTGTTTGGAGATAACATCGAAGACCGCATGGGGCATGCGAAGTACCTGATCTTCTACCTTATCGCGGGTATCATAGCTACGCTCGCACATTCAGGAGCGTCTCTCGTCACACCCGCGCCCGCGGCCATCCCGATCGTAGGCGCAAGTGGCGCGATCGCAGGAGTTCTGGGCGCCTACCTGGTGCTGTTCAAGCATGCCAAAGTGCAGACACTCGTATTTCTCTTCTTCATCGTGACCGTGATCAACCTGCCCGCGCCGATATTCCTCATCTACTGGTTCGTCATCCAGGTGCTCAGCATAGGCACCGGCACCGGGGTCGCCTACCTCGCGCACGTCGGTGGCTTCGTGGCGGGCTTCCTGCTGGTGCGGTTGTTCGCGGATACGACCTCGCCACGACCACCGCAACAACCACGTCCGCCTCGCGTGACCAACCTGCGCATAGAGTGAGCCGCAAGTGGCTCACACCGCCTCATAATCGAGGTAGCGCGCGACGTACTGCCAGCGGGTTACGGCATCGTGAGGATCGTCGGGCAGCGGAGCCTGCGCCAGGCCCTCGCGTACGGCCTCCCTCATCACGGCCTCGGTGACATCGGTCGCGACCACTCGCAGTCGCGGGCCCGCCGGCAGAACGAGTCCCTGCGCGAGATCATCAGCGGTCAACTCGCCGTGAATCGCCTCCGCGGCAGCCAGCAGCATTCCATCCGATATCATTCGGGCGCGAGAGAGCCAGGCTCCGGCACCTATCCCGGGGAACGCGTAGAAGTTGTTAACCTGCGAGAAGCGATGCCTATGCCCTGCGTACTCGAGCGGCTCGAACGGACTGCCCACCGCGACAATCGCCCTCCCACCTGACCAGCGAATCACGTCATGCGGATGTGCCTCGACGTTCGTGCAGGGATTGCTCAGCACGAAGATGATGGGACGCTCATGCTCGGCGGCCATGGAGCGTACCACGGCTTCGGGCAGCGCTCCCCGATGGCCGGACAGACCGATCATCACGCAGGGACGCGCGGTAGCGACCACCTTCTCCAGCGACAGATCGCCTTTCGGGTCGAGGCCCCACTCACGGACAGTTTCGGGCGCATGAGCGATGCGCCGCTTGTAATCGGGGAGGTCCCCGCGGCTGGTCAGCACGAGGCCCTGTGAGTCAAAGACCAGTACCTGAGCGGATGCCTCCTGGAACGAGAGCCCCTCCGCCTGCAGGGCGGAGATCAGCGCCGAGGCCACCCCCACCCCCGACGCTCCGGCACCAAGCACCGCAATACACGCCCGAGAGAGAGGCCGCTCGGCACGTCTCAATGCTCCCAGCAGGCCCGCATGCACTACCGCCGCGGTACCCTGAATATCGTCGTTGAAGCACGGAAGTTTGTCGTGATAGCTCTCGAGATTATCCCATGCGCGATCCCGCGAGAAATCTTCCCACTGCAGGACCGCGCCGGGACAGTTGCGCTTTACCCCTTCCACGAAGGCGGCGATGAACTCCTCGTACTCCGTGCCCTTAAGCCGCGGGCGGCGTCGGCCAATGTAAAGAGCGTCAGCGAGCAGTTCCTGGTTATTGGTGCCGACATCGAGACTTATCGGCAGACAGGCGCCCGGGGCGAAGCCCCCCGCTGCAACGTAGATGGCGAGCTTTCCAATCGGGATCCCGATGCCACCGACCCCCTGATCGCCGATGCCGAGAATCCCCTCATTGTCCGTACATACGATAATCCCGATCTCTTCGCTTGCGGCAGAGGATAGTATCTCGTCGATTCTTCCGATGTTCTCGGGAGTGATGAAGAGCCCTCGGGCGCCGCGAAAGATGTGACTGAAGCGCTCAACGGCCTGGCCCACGGTCGGGGTGTAAACAACCGGCGCAAGCTCCTCGAGGTGCTCGATCAGAGTGGCGTGGAAGAGAGTCTCATTGCGATCCTGCAGGGATCGCAGGTAGATGTAACGGTCAAGCGGTTCAGCCTTGTTGCGCAGATTCCACATGACGCGGCGAATCTGACTCTCGAGCGTGCTCACTCCCGGCGGCAACAGGCCCTCAAGGCCCAGCGCCATGCGCTCCCTATTGGGGAAGGCGCTTCCTTTGTTGAGACTCGGGTCGCGTAGAACATCAATACCGCGCTTTGCCACCGTACGTATCCGTCCGGTCATCACGCACCTCCGACAGGATTGATGTGATTATGATACACGAAGCGAGGGGTCTCGGACAATTCACGTGGAGAGATATGTCCCGCGGGCAGTGCCACGCAAAACGATCATCACTAATTGACTGTCGATGGAACTAATTACATGGCATCGTTGTCTGATGCCAAAGAGACAACTGCAACGGCGTCACCGACAGGACGCCAGTGAGCAACACTGCAAGGGAGGCGAAAAGCCATGCGTGTCACACTGACCATCGCTCTGGCTCTCGTGATGATAGCCAGCGGCGTCGTACTCGCGCAGGAGGCCGAACCGGCCGCGATGGAGGACAGAGTGGAGGAGAATCTGCTGGTCCTCTACCACCTGGCCAACGTGGTCGAGGAGACTATCGTGCCCGATCTCACGCAGGATGTTGGTGGGCTGGACCTGGTGATAAGGGGCGGCGAGATTACTGAAGATGGTGTGCAGTTCGACCCGGCAGATGCTCCCGAGTCCGTAGGTTTGTTCTCTACAGAGGTTGCAGCCCCGGTCTTTGAGGGAGTCCGTGCTTCAGGTCAACTCACAGTCGAGGCGTGGGTCACGCCTGCTGCTGACGACCTCACCGGTCCGGCGCGCATCGTCAGCATCTCGCGCGGCGTGGGCGAGCGCAACTTGACACTCGGCCAGCAAGGCGATGCCTATGCCCTGCGCCTGCGAACCTCCGCGACGAATCATCAGGGCATGCCCGACCTGCGCACCGACGACGGGACACTCGTTGTCGGCGAGTTGCAACACATCGTCGCCACTTTCGACGGTGAAGCCACCACCATCTACCTCAACGGAGAGGCGATCCTCGAGAGCGACGACCGCGCAGGCACCCTCGAGAACTGGGACGAGATGATGCTGCTGATGGTGGGGAACGAGACCAGTGGCGACCGCCCCTGGGCCGGTTCGGTGCATCTGGTCGCGCTCTACGGGCATGCGCTCAGCCCCGATCAGGTGCGCGCAAACTTCGACGCAGGCCTCTAACCGCAGCAACCGAGCACGGGGCGCTGCAACTGCGGCGTCCCGTGATTGTGCTGCAGTCTATGGCTCCAGTACTCCGTACCAGTACGCTTTGCGCGATTACGCATTCAAGGTCATACCATGAACAGACGGAAAGTGACCACCAGCGGCCCCTCAATACCGCTGTTGCTCTGACGCGACAGATATCGCAAGGGAGGAAGTCAAGATGCGTATCACGCTGACGATCCTGGCGATCGTAGCCGTGACGACTACCGTTGCAATTGCTCAGGAAGACGCGCCCGCTGAAGAGGCACGCCCGGCAGTGGCTGAAGATCGTGTCGATCAGGGCCTGCTTGCTCTCTACCGCTTTGACAACGTGATGGGAGATCGGTTGATTCCGGACCTCACTCAGGATATCGGGGGCCTCGATCTCATCATCCAGGGAGCACTCGTCGGTGTACCGGTCGAGACCATAGCGGTGCGTGATGATGGAATCCGTTTCGGTGCGGCTGAGGAGATGCAGATTCCAGGTGTGTTCTCAACCGAACCGGCAACGGAGCTTGTGGAGTCCATCCGGGCGTCCGGTCAACTGACGCTCGAAGCATGGGTCACACCTGCCGCGGACAACCTGACCGGCCCTGCGCGCATCGTCACCATCTCGCGCGATTCCGCGGCTCGCAACATGACCCTCGGACAGCACAACGATACTTACACTCTGCGCCTGCGAACCGCGGCCACGAATCAGCAGGGGAGCCCGGATCTGCACACACCCGCGGACACACTGATACCCGGTGAGCTTCAGCACGTGGTCGCCACGTTCGACGGTCAGGTAGTGACGATCTACCTGGACGGCGAGCCAATCCTCGAGGAAGATGACCGCGCTGGCGATCTCACCAACTGGGACGAGACAATGCATCTGGTGGTCGGGAATGAGGCGGACGGCGACCGGCGGTGGTTCGGCTCGGTGCATCTCGTTGCGCTGTACGGACATGCGCTAAGCGCCGACCAGGTACGCGCAAACTTCGACGCGGGCCTGTGATCTTAGAATTGTGAACTTCGCGGCACCCGGCGTCCGCGGCCGCGAGGATCATGTGCAGACGAGGCATCATCCGGACTTTCGGCGCAGGGCCTCGGCGCGGCTGCGTCCAGGTGGCAACATGCCGCCCACGACCCGACAGACTCCGGCGCCGAGTGCCTCATGACGGCTCCTCCGCACGGTGGAAAACCACGGCCCTGACGGCTTTGCCGGGACCATCTAACGTCGCTGCCATTCACGCGATCGGTTTATGCTCTCCACTGCATAGCTCGGGCAATTTGCAGCAGCCATCTGCAAATCTGATTGACAGGCAAATTACTTTGTGCTATAAATTACTTGACGCTTTAGAGCACAATCGAGACGCACCGTTCCGGAGATGATGACGATGAATACACGTGGACCCAGGCGCGAAGACCGTCCTTTGCCCGACGAGCGATTGAGGGAACTGCCGCGGTGGGCGGATCGGGCCGCCCGCAACCGGACAATCCCGCGCTGCTGCTGGTAGGGATCTTCTTCATCGGCTCCATGATCTTAGCCGCGCTGAGCGTGGCCACGGTCAGTGCTTTTGATGCTGACTGGACGATTCTGGGGGTGGCACTCGCCGTCGTGACAGGCGCGGCGGCGATCTTCTGGGTCTGGGCCGCGTTTGGGGGAGCGATGGGCCACTTCGTTGAGCACGCTGCGGATCGCTGCTGTGAGTCCGAGGGAATGGCGGTGTCCACAGTCGGCCAACACCCGGAGTTCACGTGGCGAAGCTGGATCATCATCCCGGCGATCGTGCTGGCTCCGATTATCTTCGCGCTGGTGCCGGTGGAGCCGCAGCATGCCCAGCCGCTGGCTGCGCTCGTCCTGATTCCGCTTCTTGTCTGGTGGGTGTCGACCGATGGTCGCATCTCCTGGCCGATGGGCCTGCTGTGGCCGGCCCTTTACGCGCTGCACGCGGTGGCGATGCTTCTTGGTGCGCCATTTGTGATCTCCGGCCACACCGGGATGACGATATTGTGGCCGCTGCTCGGGTACATGTTAGTTGCGCTTGTGGTTGCGCAGATCTACTCGCAGTACGCGCTCAGGCAGATGCGCGAGATCAGTCGTTCTGCATCCGACGAGGAGGGTGGATGATGGCCGAAGTAGACATCATCATCCACCAGCCGACCCGACTGAAGATCATGATGGCGCTGCTCGGCGTCGAGGAGGCGGACTTCAACTTCCTGCAGAGCGCACTCGAATTGACCGCCGGAAACCTCTCGACACACGCCTCGAAGCTGGAGGAGGCGGGGCTGATCGAGATCACGAAGCGCTTCGCCGGGAAGTTGCCCGTGACTACCTACAGCCTTACCGAAGAGGGCCGCGAGCGCCTCGACGAATACTGGCGCGCGATCGACGCGATTCGCGCGACGCCGGGCACGATGGAGTAGGTCGTTTGCCGTCCGCTGGCCCCTCCTCCCATGACGCAGGAGGACAAGACCCGCCGTGAGGCGGCGTCCGAAAAGGAGCGCCGCTCTCTAACGGCCCCCGGCGGGGCGCCGTGAGTTCAGAGAACTCCTCCACAACGACAACGGCTGACGACATGCGGCTGAGCCGCGCGAGCAGTCATCTCCGGCGTGGCTGATACCAGCGCGAGAACGACTGCGGCGCCGAAAAGCCAAGTGCCTCCGCGATCTCCGCGTAAGTATGCCCGGCGGCGATCATCTCCCGTGTCCGCGTAAGGCGGCAGGTGTCGATGTACTCCAGCACCGTCATCCCGGTCTCGCGCTTGAAGAGGCGCGCAAAGTGATACTTGCTGTATCCGGCGAGGCGCGCGAGACTCGCGAGATCATCGCCCCGACCGGCAGTCTCCTCGATGTGCTCGCAGATCGCCGAGACCACCGCCTGCTGGAAGGCGCGACTGTCCCCGCCCCGCGCCACATCATCGCCCACCTCCAGCAGCGTCGCGACCAGCAGTTGCGCCACCGCCCTCAGCCGCAATCTGCGCAACGACTCCGAACCGGCATCCGGCGCCCGCCCCCACTGGCTCACCGCATCCTGTGCCGCGGGCAGCACCAGCGCCCAGTCTCGCCGCCAGACTCCTTCCCGCACCTCGATCATGCGCGCCGTGGCGCGACTCCCGTGCAGCGCGAACCACAGTTGGCGCGCGTCAGGCAGGTCCGGCGCAGGTTCCGCGTCGTGGACGTCGAAGGGGCCGAAGAAGAACGCGGATCCAGGCCGGTACGAGCAGATCGCATCACCGTGCGCGTGATGGCCCTTGCCGCCGACGACCAGCAGGATCTCGGGATGCGCGTGGGAGTGAGGGTTCTCCCGAAGCCAGCGGGCGTGGCGTTCGTCGCGAATCAACTCGCGAGCGTCGGCCCCGAAGACGCAGGTCCAACGTTCAGGGTGCAGCAGTACCTCGATCTCATTGGCTCTGAGCAGGTCACATTCGAGTTTCACGCGAGGTTCGCACTCCTCGTGTACGGATCGCAAGATTAGTTTATTGCACTCTGCGCAGACGCAACTTAGTATAGCCTTGAGGAAAATCGCAAGCAACAAAGGATGACGATGCGCAACAGAACACCGGAGGTGCGACCGCAATGAAGGCCGGGCGCGAAGAACTGATGGAGATCGTCGATCTATGGGGGTACTCGCCGGAAACGCAGGAGAAGGTCCTCGCGATCCTTGAGAGCGAGGAGGTGCCGCCGCCGCACCTGTTCCGCTATTACGGACCAAAGGACGGAAAGGGCAAGGTCTGGCAGGCGGAGCGACTCTTCGAGGTGACGATCGGCACACCCCACGCGCTGGCCGTGAACTCCGGGACCTCCGCGCTGATGTCGGCGGTGGTCGCCGCGGGGATCGGCCCCGGCGATGAGGTGCTGGTGCCGGGGTACACCTTCTTCGCCTCGGCGTCGATCGTCGTCGCCTGCCGCGCGATACCGGTGATCTGCGAGGTCAATGACTCGCTCAACATCGACCCGCGGGACATGGAGAAGCGCATCACCGAGCAGACCCGCGCGGTCGTGGTGGTGCACATGAAGGGTAACCCGGCGGACATGGACGAGATCATGGAGGTCGCGCGAAAGCACGACCTGATCGTCATCGAAGATGTCGCGCAGGCCTGCGGCGGCTCGTACGGCGGGGCAAAGCTCGGCACCATCGGCGACCTCGGCTGCTTCAGCTTCGACTTCTTCAAGATCGCGCAATCCGGCGAGGGCGGCTTCGTGGCCACCGACGACGATTATCTGAACATGCGCGCGCAAAGCTGGCACGACACCGCCGCCTGCTGGCGACCGGACCGCTACGCCGAGGAGCGCCGCGAGGGCGAACTCTTCTGCGGCGAGAACTACCGCATGAGCGAGATGCAGGGCGCGGTGGCGCTGGCGCAGATCCGCAAGCTGCCGGGATACATCGAGCGCCTGCAGGCCGCGAAGAAGAAGGTGCGCGACTGCATCGTCGAGCGCGATGGCTTCACCCTGCGCCGGCAGCCCGATCCCGCAGGCGACGCCTCAACCGCAATCGTGATGTTCGGGCCGGACCAGGAGAGCGCGGAGGCTATCGTCGAGGCGATGGGCAAGCGCGGCGTGGGCGCGGGTGGCCGGTTCGATCAGACCGTGCGCGACTGGCATGTCTTCAACTTCTGGGAGCATATCCTCGAGCAGAAGACCGTAACCGACGAGGGCTGCCCCTTCACCTGCCCGTATTACGAAGGGACACTCCCCGAGTATGGTCCGGAGATGTGCCCGAACACGCTCGACTACCTCGCGCGTTCGCTGCATATCGGCGTCGCCGAGGACTGGACGGACGAGGACGTCGAGCGCATCGCGGACGGGATCAACGGCGCGGTGGATGAGGTGCTGGGCTGACGGCAGGCGGGCAGTCCCGCGCAATGGACGTTTCGGGAGGAAGCGATGGCTGAGGTAACTTACTTCGACGCGTTCTGTGTGCTGGGCCGGCCGGTGCGGATGACCGAGGGGCAGCCTGACAGTGTCGAGGCGATCCTTGCGGCGATGGACCATTGCGGCATCCACGAGGCGCTGGTGGTCGATTCGCTGGCGATGGAGGCGAACCCGGCGGCCGGGAACGAGCGGCTGCTGGAGACGGTCCGCGATCACCCGCGCCTGCATCCGGCGTGGTGCGGGCTGATGACCGCCAGCGGCGAGCTTCCGCCGCCTGCGGAACTGGTCGAGCGGATGCGCGCGGGGGGAGTCGGCGCGCTCTTCCTCTTCTATGGCCTGATCGACGTGCGCCTCGAGGCGTGGGCGATCGATGACCTGCTGGCCGAGCTTGAGTCTGCTCGCGCGCCGCTGTTCATCTCGCCAGATAGCTGGCGCAGCCGCGGGGCGGGCGATCAGATGGATTGGGACGCGCTGCTGCGTATCTGCCGCGACTTCCCCGAGCTTCCGGTCATCGCTACCGAGCCGCGCAACATGTGCCATCAGCGCACCGCGTACGCCGCGCTCGACGCCGCGCCGAACCTGCGGCTGGACATCTCACCGCTGTGGCGCGCCGGGATGATCGAGTTCATCTGCCAGCGCTGGGGCGCCGAGCGGCTGCTCTTCAGCGCGGGTCTGCCCGAGCGCACTCCCGCGGCGGTGAAGATGCAGCTTGACTGGTCGGAGATCAGCGAGGACGAGCTGGCGAAGATCGCCGGCGGCAACCTGCGCGAGATGCTCGCCTGGAATGAGTGCATACACTCAGTCGCGGACCAGGTGAGCTTCCCCGCGCCGGTCGATGACCTGCACCGGAAGGCTCGCCAGCGTGAGGACATCTCCGGGGAGGGCTTCCTCGACTGCCACGGCCATCTCGGCGAGTCGAGCCGCAACCACGTGAACCACCTGCCCGTGGAGGGAATGCTGCATGAGATGGATCGCTGCGGCATCGAGCACTGCCTCGTCTTCGGCCTCGAGGGTGTGATGGGCGATGAGACGTGGAGCAATGACTACGTGGCTGACGCGGTGCGGCGCTATCCGGATCGCTTCACCGGCTTCACGCTGGTGAATCTCAACCACGGGGAGTCGGCGCTGCGGGCGGAACTCGAGCGCGGATATGCGATGGGCCTGCGCGGAGTGAAGCTGATCAACAGCTACCAGGGCTACCCGACCGAGGGGCCGCTGGTGGATGTCGCCGCCGAGTTCTGCCACGAGCACGGGCTCTTCGCGCTCAACCACGACTGGGGCTCGGCGCGGCAGATCGAGCGTCTCTGCACGCGCTACGCCGATGCATGCTTCCTCACCGGCCACGCAACGGCGGCTTACGCGGAGGTCACGCGCCGCGTGGAGAACCTCTTCATCTCCACCTGCCCCTTCCACCCGTGGGGCAGGACCGAGCAGTTTGTGGCGCTCTATGGCGCGGAGCGGATAGTCTTCGCATCTGACCTCACCGACCTGCCGATCGCGTGGGGGCTGGGGCCGATCATGTACGCGCGCATATCCGAGGCGGATAAGCGACTGATCCTTGGCGAGAACCTGCGCCGTCTGCTGCCGGTTTACGCTGCGCGCAACTCCTGCTGACCGAACTTCCCCGGTATGTTCTCCATCCATGCTGAAGCCTGCGGATCTCTTCGCTGCAGGATTCCGGCAGGAGATCTCTGCGGGGATGGCTAAATCTTCTTATGACTGAGATGAAGCGGCGGTGGACCAGGAGAGGTGGTGAGGCAGGTGCCGTACGAAACCATCAACGACTTGCCGAAGGCCGTACGGACAGACCTTCCCGAGAATGCGCAGAGGCTATTCCTGAAGACGTACAATGACGCCCACCGTGATTCCGGTGACGATGACTTCTCACGACAGGCCGCGTGGGATGCAGTGACACAACTCTATGAGCAGGATGAGGCGGGCGACTGGCACGCAAGAGAGGCGCAGCACGCAGAAGAGATCGTGCAACCCGAAGATGAGTGAAACAGGCACGGGCATGAGGAGTGGTGGCGGATGTACTACGAGGAAATAGGCGAACTTCCACAGTCTCTGAATGAGAGCATGCCGAAGCAGGCGCAGGAGGTATATCTTAACGCATTCAACAACCGGTACGAGCAGATAGAAGATGAGCAGGTAGCTCATGAGGCTGCGTGGACGGCGGTGAACGAACAGTTTGGCGCCGAAGATGCAAGGCAGTGGCGCAGGAAGATGGATCAGTCTTCGATGGATTCTACGCCAACACCACTCCAACCGGATTGAATCTCGATGGCTTGTCCGCTGAAGAGCGATCCGAACGGAAAGCGCACGGGCATCTTGAGATGATGACGCGTAGCTCGGAGGCAGGACCATGCCACAGGCAATCTGGACCGGTTCAATCACCTTCGGGCTGGTCAATGTACCGGTTCGACTCATCACAGCGGTTGAGGATAGCGGGCCAGGCTTCAACATGATCGATCCCGAGACGGAAAGCCGGGTACACTACCGGATGTTCAATGACAGGGACGAAGAAGTTGATCGCAGCGACCTCGTCAAAGGCCACCGGCTCGACACTGGAGAGTACGTGATAGTGGATCCCGACGAACTCGATGAACTGGCTCCGGAACGTAGCGACGCCATCGAGATTGAGCAGTTCGTTGACCTGTCGCAGATCGATCCAATCTACTACGATAAGCCTTACTATCTCATTCCGGAGCAGGAGTCTAAGAAAAGCTACAGATTGCTTCTCTCCGCGATAGAGGAATCAGGGAAGGTCGGAATCGCGAAGTTCGTCATGCACCAGCGCGAACATCTTACGGCGATCCGCCCCCTCCATGGAATGCTGTGTATGGTGACGATGCGTTTTGCGGAGGAGATCCGACCGACTGAGCAGTTGGGACTTGAACTCGACGATGTTGAGGTCAAGGAGAAGGAGCTGGACATGGCTGTACAGCTCATAGATGCGATGACTGAGGATTTCGAGCCCGGCGACTTTGTCAATGAGTACGTGGAGAGAGTACATGAACTCCTCAGGGCAAAGGCCGAAGGCGAGGAGTACGTTGCACCGGAGCGTCCGGAGAAGGAGGCCGCGCCTGAGGATCTCGTCGAAGCGCTCTAGAGTTCGTTGAAGGCGGTTAACGGCGGCTGATCGCGCGCGAACGCGGCTTCTGCTCATCCTTCCGCTCCGAGTCTACCTGTCGGAACCCCTCCGCTCAGATCTCCCCCGCCACGATTGACAGGCTGCGCGTGACGAAACTCTGCGTGTGTCCTTCTTCGTCGGTGTACTCTCCCACCACCGCGATACGGTGAAGCCCTTCACCTGCAGTAAACTGCACCGCGACCGGAGCATCACCCGGACGTGGCGCGTCAGCAAGCCGAGCGACCGTGCGCCCGGTAGAATCCTGCAGCACGATCCGCGAGCTCTCCTCGCCGAAGTCACGGGCCTCGATGATCTCCTCACGAGTGACGGTCGCCGACACCCTTGTGCCGGGATTCACATGCATGCCGAAGGTACGCTCGCGTGTAAGCTCGCCTGCAAGCTCAATGACGAAGCGGGGCGAGTTGTGCGGGTGTACCGCCGCCTCAGCGAGCAGCGCTCGACCCAGGCCTGGCACGATGTTGCGCGCTTCATCGTAACTGTAGTTGAAGACGATGAAGCCGTCGGCACCGAGATTCCGCGCGATCTGCACCTGGCCCGCCACACGATCCACCGAGAGGGTGGAACGTGAGGCCGAAGCGCCGATACCGGGATAGAGAGGCACGCGCCCCGCCACCTGTCCGATCTGCGTTCCCACCAGCGTCGCGAAGGTAGTATCGGCGTTGGTGTAGTTCATCGGGCAGATGAAGTCGAGCCAGCCCCGTTCGATCCAGTAAGCCCAGTCCTGCCCGATGTTTGCGCGGGTCTCCGGATAGTTAGAGAAGACCGCGGCGGAGATCTTCACGTGCGGCTTGATCGCGCGGACCTCCTGTGAAGTCTTCTCAACCACGCGGGAGATCTGATCGCAGCGCCACTGCGTCCACGTGTCCTGTAGTTCACTCGAGCGGAGATCCTCGGGCCAGTCTGCCACGACGACACCGGTGTCCTGTTCGAAGCGCTCCCGGCAGCCTTCGCAGACGCAACTGTCGCGCCCGGGATAGCGGATGTAGTCGAAGTGAACGCCATCCACGTCGTAGTTGCGCGCGACCTCGACCATCGTATCAACCTCAAGCCGAACGTTGCGCGGATCCGAGGGGCAGAGCCACTCCATCTCCTCGCCATCGAAAGACTGCTGCAGTCGGCCCTCCTCTCGCATCTGCCGGATGAACTCCTCAGGCGCCGCTCTGCCCAGTCGGTAGTTGACCTTCCACGGATGCACCTCGATGCCGTAGCGCTTCGCCGCGTCGATGCACTCGGCTATCTGATCGCCGCGTTCGGCCACCACAGGATGGTGAGGGAGATACTCGCTCTCATAGAGTGCCACGCCACCCCAAAACATGTTGGGCACCACAGCGTTGAAGCCGTTCTCGGCGAGATTGACAATCGACTCTTCCCAACTGTCATGCGCGCCGGTGCCTGAGTGCTCCCACCATGCGCGGAACTCAGCGTCGCGCGGGATATGTGCCAGCAGGTACGCGCTGCGCAATCGCTCCCATGCCTCTCCGGCTCTATCAACCGCCCGGGCGTAGTCCTCGGCGGCAAACGCCGCCCGGGCATCTGCCAGCAGGTTCCGGTGCTCGCCGAGGATACGCTCAATCTCGGCGGGATCCGGCGCGTCCGGGGCGTTTGCGTTGATCCAGGCTTTCGCCTCTTCGATGCCCTGAATGTGCCCGACACGCTCAGGTCCCTCAAGCGCGTTCTGCGCGACCTGCGGCCAGATCTCCGGCACGTGACGTCCCATCATCGATACCAGCATCCGCTGCTTGGCGCCCGCGTCACTGAGCGTGAGCACGTGGGACATCCACAATCCCGCATCGGAGGCGATGAAGGCGGGGAATCCCGTGTTCTCTCCGGCAGAATCATACCACCATGCGATAACCCGCGCATCCTCAGTGGGTTCTGCGATCGTCAGATTCCAGGAACTCTGCGTGACACTGGTGGGCATTCCCTCGAAGTCCTCAACGTCCTCAAATCGTATCTCACTGAGCTGTCCGTCGTAATCCTGCCGCTGCCATCCAACAGGGCGAATTCCCAGCACATCTCCAAGCTCCTCCGACAGCCCATAGAATACCATCAAACGGCCACCAGCCTCGACGTACTCACCGATGGCCTCTATCTGCTCGGGGCTCATGTCGGGGTTTTGCGGAAAGATCGCGAACTGGTAATCCACCAGCGCCCCCTGTTCAACATCCTCATCGCCGATGGTGGAGGTTGGGATACCCGCGTCGGCGAGCAATCCCGAGACAGTGGACGCGATCGATTGAACCGTCCGCGCCTCATCCCCACCCCGGGCGACGGTGTGTGTACCCATCACGATCGCGAAAGGCTCCCGGTAGGCCCTGAAGTTGTCCACCGCCATATGACCGACTTCATCGACGCCTCGCCACGCGGAGAGCCTGATCCCGTCGATCTGATGCCAGCCTGCGGGCGAACCCTCCGTGCCGAAGTCCGCGCGAGAAAGCTCCACTGTGTTCCATCCCATGCGCCCTATCCCGGTGCCTGCGCCGTACCAGCCGTCACCTGAGCGGAAGTAGAGCGTAAAACTGCGGAAGAGCCCCGGGCGATCTATGTACATCTCGAAGGTGAAGCGTCCCCAGCGACTAAGGTCGAGATCGACATCCCGGTCGTAAACAGCGCGCCGCGAATCGCCGGTGAAGTCGGCATTGAGTTGGAGCGCCGTGGTACCGTTGCGCTCCATCAGCCCCACGGGGAGCGAATCCTCGTCAGGCACCCACGCTTCGCGTGCAGCCTCGACGGAAGGATACTCGAAGTCATCGAGTAGCGTCTCCTCGACCGCCCACCCCAGAGCCATCGGCAGGGTTGCAGCGATGACCATCAGGCCAAAGCTACTCAGCTTGCACATCGCAATCGCCTCCTGCAGCAGGGCATGAACACTCTCTCGTACTTCCATCACCCCATCGATTACACCTCCATGAAGGCAATAGTGAAGCCTGCGGGGAATTGGGATTCGTGACAGGAAAGGAGAGATCGCAATGCATCTGAGGTTAATCACAATCGTGCTGAGCGGCGTCATGGTCGGCGTCGGAGCCTGCGCCCACGAGGCGCTCGAGGTTACCGCCGCAAGCCCATCGATCGAGGACATTCAGGAAGCCGTGGATTCACTCGAAGGTCGCACGGGTACCGTCCATGTGCCCGCAGGCGAGGCCGAGGCGATAGGAACGCTGCGACTGCCGCCGGGGACCCGGTTAGTCGGCGCAGGGATGGAGGAGACCAGGCTTTTCCGGGGGCCGCAGACAGACATCCACTCGCGGGAAGCGATGATACAGGTCCAGGGGCCCGGTCCGGAGGGGACACGGGTCTCGGGTCTCAACCTTGTTGGTGTGCTCGATGCGCAGTCAGAAGGAAGCGACAGTGGGATCGTCTTGCGGGACGTGACCGACTTCCGCGTGGCCCACTGTCGCTTCGAGAGGTTTGGAAACGCGGCCGTGCATGTGAGGGGGGATGGCGTGAGGGGATTGATCGACAACTGCCGCATGGTGGAGATATTCAAGCCCGCAATTAACAATCTGGGCTACGGCGTAGTGGTGTACGGTACGAACGAGTGGAACGACGATCTGCAGCCCGGCGGACCCGACGCCGTCTTCGTCGAGGACTGCGTTATGATCGGCAACCGCCACGCGATCGCTTCAAACGCCGGAGCGGTTTACGTCTTCCGGCAAAACCACGTTTATGAGAATGCTCTCACCCAGCCCATCGATGCGCATGGGCCCGGATACGGTTCACCGCGAGGCACACAGTGGGTGGAGATCTACGGGAATCTGGTTGAGAGACCGCGTCGAGATGCCCCGGCGATGCTGATCCGCGGCGGGGGAGGCGTCATATTCAACAACACTATACGCGATCATTCACGGGGCATCGGTCTGACGCTGGACTTCGATCAACGCCTCGACTGGAGTCGTCCCTATCCGATCCCGGATCAGGTGCATAACGTCTGGGTGTGGAATAACACCCTTGACGGCACCGAGGTGAAGCCGTACGTTCCGGAGCGCTCGGCCGAGCATATCAAGGAAGGCCGCGATTATCATCTCGAGCAAATGCCTGACTACGAACCATTCGCGTATCCCCATCCGCTGAGAGGCGACACTGCGCTCGAGAGGGAGTGAGCGGTATAGTGCGGGGGAGTTTGTGCAGCGGTGCCCGACAGTGGATACTGCGGGGTGTCTCGTGCCGCAGCGTTTCGAGTAATGCTGAACCTACATCAACACAGGATCGACGCCGGTAGGCGCTGACGGGCCTTTTGGGTCACGAAAGTGTGCGTACGAGTCCGTTGACGGCGGTTCGGCCGTATGGCGTCTGTGTTTCGCAGTCCGGTCTCCGGTCCCGCGTCCCGCCGGAGGTTCGGTCCCTGATCCACGCTGTCGCCAAACAGCACCTCGCGACGACGCCCTTGTGCCTCACTCACCCGTCGGCTCCACCTGTCCGGGTAGAGGACTTCCACCTGCTGACTGTCGGACATGTTCGGCACACCGCCACATTGACGACGGCAGCGGCGAAGGAAGCCGCTGCCGTCGATGGTTGCCGTGCCCTGCTGTTCGGCGCGATCCTCAGAAGACCGAATCGCTCTCCAGCGGCAACTCAACCGGCTCCCCAGCGTCGGCCGACTGATACATTGCCAGGGCGATCTCGAGAGTGTGGCGGGCGCTCTGTGCGGTGACGTAAGGATCGCGGTCCTGTTCGATCGCCTCCACCATGTCCTCGATCAACCACATGTGCTCTTCGTAGGACAGGTCGGCGGCTCCCGTGCCTCCTGCAGCGATGGTGTCACGTCCGATCGCCAGTATGTCCTGATCCTCGGGGCGGGCCTCCCGGAAGTCCCAGGCCAGCATGACCTCGCCCTCGGTGATGGCAGTGCCGTTCTCACCGTTTACCTCGATACGCGGCGGGCGCCCCGGCCAGAGAGCCGTCGATGCCTCCACAAGGCCCTCGGCTCCGTTCTCGAAGTAGAGGAAAGCCTTCAGTGTGTCCTCGAGCTGCACGTCGGGATGCGCGAGGTTGGTCATGCGCGCGTCCACGACCTTCACCGGCCCGACCAGATGGTGGAGCAGGTCGATGTAGTGGAACGCGTGTTGGATGGTCACACCCGCGCCCTGCTCGCGCTTGCCGCGCCAGTCATCCATCAGGTAGTAGCTGGTATCGCGGAACCACTTCATGTAAGCGTCGCCCTCGAGCAGTTTGCCGAAGCGCCCCTCCTCGACCGCGTTCTTCATGGCGCGAATCGATTCGCGGAAGTGCACCTGCAGGCAGATTGCGAGCTTCCGGTCGTTCTCCTCCGCAGCCGCGATCATGTCGTCGGTGCGGGTCAGCTTCATCTCGGGCGGCTTCTCCACGATCACATGCTTGCCCGCTTCCAGCGCGGGGATCGCGAAGTCCGCGTGCATTGCGTTGGGGGTGAGAATGTTCACCACGTCGATTCTGTCATCCTCAAGCACCGCCTCAAAACTCTCGGCTTCTTCACCACCCCACTGTCCGACGAACTCGCTGAGTCTCGCTTCGTCGAGGTCGGTAGCGGCGATAAGATCCGCCATCTCCGAGTTCATGATGGCGGCGCCGTGAAACTGCGAGACCAGCCCGCAGCCGACAACACCGAATCCCATCCGATTGTCGCTCATCTCTCTGTCCCTCCTCGTTTTTCGTTCAAACAGCCCATGCCGTGAAGAGGTGGCAGCCGCGAAAAGCCACGAAACCACCTCGTCTTCCTGATGTCATCAAGGATTCAGGCGCTGGACTGCACGATGTTTGCCCTGGTAGTCGCAGTTCAGACGTTTCGAAAAGTACGTCGTGTTCCATCCGCAGGCGCGGATCACTCCGGTATGAGCAGCGCTTTGATGCCCTGTTGTTCCTCAAGCGCGTCAAATACCGACTCCCAATTCTCCAGCGGCTCCCGGTGTGTGACGAGCGAGTCCGCGTCCACCTTGCCCTTCTCGATCATTGAGATCGCGCGATCCCAACTCGTGTAACTGGTTGAGATGTTGAAATACATGTCGATGCCCTTGAAGATGGCGTCATCCCACCTGACGGCGATCTCGTCCTGGCCCGTCATGCCGATGACGCAGATGCGCCCTTTCTTGCGCACAAGCTCAATGGCCGAGTTCACCGCCGGGGCCGCCCCCGAGCACTCAACCACGAGGTCCGCGCCGCGCCCATCGGTCAGTTCCTCTACAAGCTCTACGGGCGAATCCTCGGCGAGATTGACCACATGGTCTATTGCGAGCTTCTCGGCGAGGGGAAGGCGCAGATCCGCGTCCGCCGGGGTGCCGACGATCATGACCTCGCGAGCCCCCGTCGCCTTCGCCACCTGCGCCGCGAGAAGCCCTATGGGGCCCGGCCCGAGCACTACGACGAAGTCCTCCGGCTCCACCTTCGCCCGCTCACCGACATCATGAACCGTGTTGGCGGTCGGTTCCGCCAGCGCGCCCGCGTCGAAGCTGACGCTGTCGGGCAATCGGTGCAGGAGCTTGCTGTCCATCACTACATACTTCGCGAAGGCGCCGTCGATCCCCCATCCGGGAGAGCGCTTGTCGGCGCATATCTGCACGTGTCCCTCACGGCAGAGCCAGCACTGCTCGCAGGCGAGGGTGTGCGGCTCCGCCACCACACGGTCACCGACCTCCCAGCCCTCAACGCCCTCGCCCAGTTCGGCGATCACGCCCGAGAACTCGTGGCCGAGCGTCACCGGGGGCCAGTAGGGGAACTGATCGTGCCGAATGTGAATATCCGTGCCGCATACCGCGGCGGCCTTCACCTCGATCTTCACCCAGCCAGGTTGCGGCTCCGGCTCGGGAACATCCCGAACTTCAATGTTTCCTACGCCCTTCTCCATCTTCTGCAATGCAAGCATAGTTGTCTCAATTCACCCTTTCGGACGCATGCTCGTCCTGCGCCCCTGTTCATCGCGGAAACGATACATATACCCGGCTACCTGTGTGCAAAGCGCAATCGGCACACTGACCAGCAGGCCGACGTAGCAGGCGATATTGCCCAGCATGAGGATAAGGCCGAGCAGCATCATGGCCCGGAAGTGCAGGCCGAAGTCGGCTCCGGCCACAGTCCACGAGCCTCTCGCAGCCTCCCACGCACCCCGCCCGTCGGCGATCAGTGGGCCTGCGTAGAACAGAACCGCCCCCATCCCAAGGAGCAGCGCGGCCATGGGAAGAACCACAAGGACCGTGAGGGCTTCGCGCGTTTCCGATACACCGCTTTGTCCCATGCTCTGCAGGATAAGCCCAACCAGTATCGTGGCCGAGATGGTCACTGCAAGCGGAGCCAATCCCAGCCCCCATGCGGGCAGGAAGCGACTGAAGCCCCTGAAGACGTCGGTGGCGCGGACAGCCCTGCCACGGAAACGATCCAGAGCCATCATGTACAGGCCAACCAGCAACGGTGGGCCCGCGATTCCGAGCGTCAGCGTGACTGTCAGCAATCCCAGCACCAGGGCCCCGATCCATACCCAGATCCGCTTCAGGACCATCTGCGCCGCCTGACCGATCCACTTCCCGACTCCGTCAACCGCCGGGAATACCCCATCAGGTCCCGGCGAGATCTCCGTGCGGATCCTCTCGTGTTTCTCGCGTGCGCGTTCTGCCGCCTCACGCTCTTCCACGGCTCTGGCTTCTTCCGCCTCAGCTTCGATCACGTCGCTGGCGGTCAGCCACTCATCGTCGCCGCCCCGGGCTACGAGCAAGTCATCTGCATCGACGGTGTCATCCGTGATCTGCTCTATCTCCGCCCACGAGACGGGACCGAGCGTGCGCTTCCCTAAGAGATAGTACCAGACAGCCTCCTCGCGATTCATCCCGGAATCGCCCTCACAGGCACTACACGTTGCGGAAGTGGTACATGTACGCCGCCACTTCTGCGCACGGTACCATGGGCGCGGTAATCAGCAGACCAACACAACACGCTATCATCCCGGCGCCGCCGATAAGCTGCAGGACGAAGGCCATACCTATATACGAGGCCAACTGTGGCTTCGTAGCCTCCCATGACCCCTTTATTGCATCCATCGTGCCGAGTCCTCGGTCTGCAAGCAGCACCAGCGCATAGAACATCGCTCCGGAGATGACAAGCCCGACAATCTGGCCCCAGACGTTCGAGATCATCTGGAGCATAGCCACCATCGCCTCATCTCCCCCCTGTTCGGCGAGTATGAGGGCCGGGATACTCAGCGGCGCCGTCAGCACGAATCCCGCAAGGCCAATTAGCAACGCAACCCCCCAGGCCGGCAGAAAGTACTGAAGCCCCTCGAATACCGTTCCGGGCGAGATCGGCTCGCCTCGAAACGCCTTTAGTGCCATAACGTAAATCCCGACACCAAGAGGCGGGGCTAGTATGCCAATAGATAGTATCCCCACCACGCCCGCCAGCAACACGCCGAGGGCAAAAGCAAGAAGGTTCCCCGATACCATGGTCCACGCCTGACCAATCCACGGGCCGAGACCGTGAACGCGAGGCATACCACCTGCGCCTGCATCCGCCCCTGTGGACGCAACAGGCCCCCGGGACACCGCCCTCCCGCTATGCCGCACGGCGGCCGCCTCGTTGAGCACCTCGCTCGCCGCCTCTGAAGGCTCTTCGTCGAGGAGTTGCCAGCTCTCGTCAGACAGCGTCTCTTCTGCCGGCTCAGGCTCGATCTCGAACTCACCGGCCCCCGATTCCTGCAAATCAGGATGCTCTGCGAGCACGTCCGCGGCGGGGGACCAGGCTGCGTCACCTCCTCGCGCCACCAGCAGGTCCTCCGCATCGATCCCGCCCCGAATGATGTCCTCGATCTCATTCCATGAGACGGGGCCGAGGGTCTGTCCACCGAGGCGGTAGTACCAGATGGCTTCGTTGCGATTCAATGAGGATCAGCCCTCCATCCGACAGCCCTGTGACGCTTCAGGTTTGCTCTGCAATCGATTCAACAGACTCATTCGCCAGCCGCCGCCCCGACGCCTCTGCACGCGAGAATCCATATTATGCCTTGCGAAAGTAGTGGCGATAGACGCACACCTGCGCGAGCGGCAGCATCGGGAGGGTAAGCACCAGTCCCACCCAACAGATCATCCACCCGACCATTGAGACCAGGAAGAAGACGATCGTCATTCCAACGTATGACAGATAACGCCGCTGAGTGACCGCCCACGACTGATGCAGCGACGCCATCACGCCGAGGTCGCGGTCGATCATCAAGGGCACAGCGAAGAACCCCGCCGCACCGGGAAGCGCGATTGCGAGCGGCACGGCCAACCACAGAAGCAGTGTTACGGTCGGAAGTACGACGTAGAACTCCGCATCATCCGGGAGCGCGATGATAACTCCTGCAGCCGCCAGTAGCAGAACGAAGCCCATCGGCAGAGCGATGAGCAACAGCAGTGCGTAGAGGCCGAGCGCCCTGCTGAAGTACCGGAAGCCCCCGAGAACGCCGATCGGTTGTTGCGCCTCCCCTTCAAAGCGTCTCAGTGCCATGGCGTACAAACCCGCGTGCAGCGCCGGGAGGGGGATCATGACCAGGCCACCGAGGCAGACCGTGATGAGGCTTCCCAGCAGATACTCCTTCGGATTGTCGGCGAAGATATCCCACGCCTGCGATAGCCACGGCTTGAGACCGTGAACCGGGCTGAGAGGCTCAGGCGGTCCCTCCTCCTCGACCTCCGCCACAGCCTCGTCAGCGCTCTCGGCCTCTTCTTCCTCTGCCCCGCCGATCACGTCTTTCGCCGAGCACCACGTGTCATCTCCCACGCGCGCAACGAGCAGTTCTTCGGGGTCGAAGGCGTCCTCAAGCAGTTCCTCGATCTCGTGCCACTCCACCGGCCCGAGCGCCCTGCCGCCAAGCTTATAGTACCACCGGGATTCTTCAGGGGCCTCGGGCGGCATCGCTATCCCTCCCCGCAGAAGACGTGATCGCTGCGCAGGCGCTACCGACAGAACCCTTCCAGGAAGGTCACAAGCGCCGCGGATGCATCGACCATATCGTCGATCGGAATGTGCTCCTGATCGGAGTGCGCCACGCCGAGATCGCCCGGCCCGAAGACGACCGTCGGTATCTCAAGCTGATTGTTGTAAAGCCACGCGTCACAGGATGCGGTCATCGCGGAGACCTCCGACTTCCTGCCGGCGGCCTCCACGGCCTCGCCCAGCGCCAGCACCACGGGATGGTCAGGTTCGATGACGTTGGCGTCATGGCGGTAGGTGAACTCGATCTCGAAGTTCTCGGGATCGGCCAGCCAGTCATCTCCCGAGTCACGGACGGCGGCCTCCATCTCCTCCATAACCTGCTCCTTAGTGCGATCCGGCAGCAGGCCGAGCACGCCCTTGAGGTTCGCCCGCCTCGGGGCCTGAGCGGGCCAGTCACCCGACGCAAGCTGCCCCACTGTAAGCGGCATTGGATTCTCGAACTGATCGAAGAGTGGGTACTTGCCGCGCGATTCCGCGAGAATGCGGTCGTGGTATTCGGTGAATATGTCCACGATGTCGACCGCCTTGAGCAGCGCGCTGACCGTCCCTCCGGGCTTGCCGGAGTGACCGGCCTGTCCGTACACGTTCGCGTCGAACCATACCGCGCCGCGCACCTGCGGCAGCATCACGAAGTCCGTCGGCTCAAGCACGAGGCAGGCGTCCGCGGTGTCGCCGTGACGGACCATCGCGACCGAGCCGTTCCCCCCTATCTCCTCCTCGATCACCAGATGCGCGATGATATCGCCCTCAAGCTGAATGTCAAGCTCGTCGAGCAGCTTGAAGAGCAGCCAGATGGTAGCGGCCTGCCCCTTTGCGTCACAGGCTCCGCGCCCGTAGATCAGGTCATTCTCGATTCGGGCGTTGAACGGATCGACATGGCCCGAGGACGGAGGCACTACATCGAGGTGTGTATTGAGGATGACAGACTTTCCGTCTCCGCTCCCCTTTCGCACCGCGCGCACATTGGGCCGGTCACCGTACTCGGTCACAACCGGATACGAGTAGTCCGGATCGTCCTTGATCGCCTCAGTGACCTCGACGAACTCGACTTCGTCGGCCACCTCGCCCATGCGCTCGTGCATATAACGCATAGCGGGGCCTTCGTTACCGACGGTTGACTCGAATGCGATCAGATCGACCATAAGCTCGATCGCGCTATCGCGCAGATTACGCGCGGCCTGTATCTTTTCGTTGGTCATTACTCTCTCCTTCGGGTGCGGCTGCAAGATGGCGTTAGACATTTGGCGTCATGCGGACCTCCCCCGCCTGCGTCCTGACGCGCTGAGTGCGGACCGTAGCGCAGGCATCACCCGTCCCGGAGAGGGCATAGGGGGGTCCCAGACCGTCTTTGGTAGCGCCGAATCAGCCCTGGGATGCCCGCCGTCTCTCCGGCACGGAGAAGGGCCGACGGGCGAGTTTGCGGTTAGCTCGCCACGCCCTCACTCCAGCCCCAGCACCACGCTCTCCATGATGTCGCAGGACTCCTCGGCCTCTTCCTGGCTGATAACCAGCGGCGGGGCGACGCGGATCACGTTGCCGTAGAAACCTACCGCGCCACAGCACAGCCCCTCCGTCGCGCAGGTATCGATGACCTCCCACAT
>PXBW01000235.1 GCA_003566775.1 candidate division WS1 bacterium | reverse complement strand
TCAGATCTTACGCGAAGGGTGGCGGGATCGCCTCTCAACAAAGCAACGCATCTCGGGGTCTTCCGGTTACCGGTCTCGTCAGGCGTGCGGCGCGAGTCGGCAGTGCCCCTTCCGGTCCGGTTGACTGACACTACCAAATGCTACGACCCGCGGACTTTGATAGCTCCACGGGTCGTAATCACATGCGTGACACAGCGCGCCGTCACGTGCCGTGTATTGGTTCAGTCGAGATAGTAGAACTCGATCGGACCGGCGCAGACGTTCGGGTTCTGCGGCCCGTAAGGCGATGTGCTCGGGTACCATCGCGCGTGGCCGTCAAGGAAGCCAAGGTTGGCACCGTTGTTGTGCCGGCCATCGACGAAGTACCAGGCTCCGCCCACTTCGTCAAAGCCACTGTCGCTGCGGTACCAGAAGGCAAGCTCGGTGTACCAGTGCTGAGCATCGCTGATGAACGCCGTCTGTGACGGGTTCGTGACCTGAGCGATGGACACCGGAGCGTCCTGTCCCGGGATCGTTGTGCCGTCCGGGTGCTCGAATGAGCCGGTGCTGGTCCCGTAGCCGGTCGTCTGCCGCACGAAGCCGTAGTTCCAGTGATTGATGCTGTCACGCCGCGGACTGCTGGGGCAGATCAGAATCTGCTCGTTTCGCAGATAGGGCATGATCTGCTTGTGCCAGTGGATCATCTCGCCGTCCTCGGCCCAGTAACCGGCACGGGGCAGCCTCTCACCATGATCCTGCGCATACATCATCGTGGCGAGTCCGATCTGCCTCACATTGCTCAGACACGAGGTCTGCCGGGCCCTCTCCCGCGCACGGGCGAAGACCGGGAACAGAATCGCCGCAAGGATCGCGATGATCGCGATTACGACGAGAAGCTCTATCAGCGTAAAGCCTCGATGCTTCTCAAACATCGGCTAACACTCCTCTCAGTAGTTGATGTGAATGAAGCAGCAGGAGCGAAATGCTCCCGCACGTCGAATCTACGACACGAACCTTTGCTACGAACGGCGAAAGTGACCTGCGGCACATGTTGGTCAGACAGTTGGAAGCGTCGGTTTTCTTGCGCCGCACCATTTCACCACTTACTTTGACGATGTGACGGGGACTGCTGTTCGTGCATGGAACGCTATCGGAGGAATATTAACCGCTCCATTGAAGAATTATGTGAGAAGAGCCGACGCCCCCCGGCATGGAAGACAGGGAGGCATCTGTTCCCGAAACGAGAATTGCTTGATGACGGACAGCCACAACCGCGAACGGAGCTAATCTGTATGAAGCGATCCGAGATCAACAAGATACTGCGCGAGGGTAAAGACTTCCTTCGCCGCATGAACTTCCATCTGCCGAAGTGGGCGTACTGGTCGCCCGAGGAGTGGGTGCGCGCGGGTCACGAGTATGATGAGATTCGGGACAATATGCTCGGCTGGGATATCACCGACTTCGGCCTCGGACAATACGACCGCTGTGGCCTGCTTCTGTTTACCATCCGCAACGGCAATCCGCGGCTGAAGAAGTACGACAAGCCCTACTGTGAGAAGCTGCTGCTCTGCGGCGAGGAGCAGATCACGCCCACGCATTTTCACTGGGAGAAGATGGAGGATATCATCTGCCGCGCCGGTGGTCGGCTTGTGCTTCGCCTCTGGAACGCGTCTGAAGACGGCGAAAGGCTTAAGGATCCGGTTGAAGTGAATGTGGACGGTCATACATTCACGGTCGGGGCAGGCGACGAAATCGTGCTGGCACCGGGAGAGTCCATCACACTGCGGGCCTATCAGTATCACGAGTTCTGGGGCCGACCGGATCCGGGGGAGAATCTGGTGCTCGTGGGTGAGGTGTCGAAGGTCAATGATGATGAACAGGACAATCGCTTTCATGATGAGGAGATCGGGCGCTTTCCTGCAATCGAGGAGGACGAGCCTGCGATGCACCTGCTGTGCACCGAGTATCCCCCCGCGGAAGAGGAATGATCGGGCCGATAATGCGCTTCACTTTGATCCTCCACTCTTGCACCGCGGGCCGATTTCACGTATTCTGAAGCGCAGTAGTGCCCCGCTCTCCGCCGCGAACGACGATGCTCCCGGCGGAAGTGTGCGGTTGTACGATTTCAAATGCTCGCACGATCAGATTCTGAGTCAAGCTTCACGTAAAGGAGTCGTGTCATGAAACTCGCGGAGCGAATGAGCAGGCTGGGCACCGAGACCGCGTTCGAGGTGCTCGCACGGGCCGGCGAACTCGAGGCGGAGGGCCGCGATATCATCCACCTCGAGATAGGACAGCCGGACTTTCAGACCCCCGAATACATCATTGAGGCGGCCCATCAGGCTATGAAGGACGGCTACACCGGTTACGGGCCGTCCGCGGGACTGCCGGAGGCGCGGGAACGCTTTGCCGCCTACCTCAACGAGACTCGCGGCACCAACTACGACGCCTCTCAGATCGTCATCACGCCCGGCGCAAAGCCGATCCTGTTCTTCGCGATCCTCGCGCTCGTGGATGAGGGCGATGAGGTCATCGTGCCGAACCCCGGCTTCCCGATCTACGAGTCGGTGACCGAGTTCGTCGGCGCCACCGCTGTCCCAGCGCCGCTGCGCGAGAAGCGCGAATTCCGCCTCGATCCCGACGAACTGGGCTCGCTGGTCTCTGATAAGACGAAGATGATCATCATCAACTCGCCGCATAACCCCACCGGATCGATGCTCACCATGGACGATCTCGAGGCGATCGCCGAGGTCGCGATGGCGAACGACATCATGGTGCTGTCCGATGAGCCTTACTCGAAGATGGTCTACGACGGAGAGTTCCACTCGATCGCCGAGGTTGACGGCATGCAGGACCTCACCATCCTGCTGGAGGGCTTCTCGAAGACCTACGCGATGACTGGATGGCGCCTCGGTTACGCGGCGATGGAGCCGGAGCTTGCCGGACAGATCGCCAAGCTGCAGACCAACAGCAATTCGTGCACCGCGAGCTTCACGCAGATTGCCGGCATCGCCGCCTACGACGGTCCGCAGGACGAATCCGAGGCCATGATGGATGCCTTCGAGGAGCGGCGCGATGTCATGGTTGCGGGCCTCAACGAGCTTCCAGGCGTCTCGTGCCTGAGCCCGGCCGGCGCGTTCTATGTGTTCCCGAACGTCACCGCGACGGGCGTGGACAGCAGGGAGCTTGCGAGTCGCTGCCTGGAGGAGGCGGGCGTGGCGGTGCTGTCGGGAACCGCCTTCGGAGAGTACGGCGACGGATATCTGCGTCTCTCTTCGGCAAACAACATCGAAAACATCAACGAGGCGCTTGATCGCATGAACGATCTGTTCAGCAGCCTGTGATCTGGCTCGCCGCCTCGCGCGCCTGAGGTCGGACGTTCGGAGAAGAGTTGGCCAGCGTTGATAACTGTTCTGTGCGCAAACGCGGGTGTTGACAAGACATATGAGATCCCGAACTTCGCCGCAGGCGGATACTACCATCCGTCTTCGGCGAGCACCGCTGCGGGCGGTAAGGGTATCAACGTGGCACGCGTCCTAAATGAACTCCATCAGGCGCATGTTACGGTTGGGTTCGCAGGCGGCAGTAACGGCCGCTTCATCAACAGCAACCTGGTCGATGCCGGCCTGAACACCGACATGGTCACGATCGCAGAGGAATCGCGCGTGACCATCAATATCATCGATCGCGCGCAGGGCACGCAGACGCGCGTGGATGAGGTCGGGCCGCTGGTCACTCCAGGTGAGGTGCGCAGGCTGACAGACCGGTGGGAGCGGAAGCTCGAACGAAGCTCCCTTGGGATCATATCCGGCAGCGCCCCCCGTGGAGTGAACCTTGAGCTTTATGCAGAGGTCATTGAAATAGCAAGGGCCCTGCGCAAGCCCGTGATACTTGATGCGCGTGACGCTCTGCTCGAACACGCGCTTGACGCCCGGCCCACTGTGATAACGCCCAACCTTTCCGAACTGCAGCGGGTACTGAGACGAGAGTTGTCGGTGCCCGACGGTATTGTCGCGGCGGGCACCGACCTGATTGAGAAGGGCATAAAGGTCGTGTTGGTCACTCTCGGGGCTCGCGGCGTGATCGCTGTCGCGGGTTCCCAGGGGGTATGGTGGGCACGCCCGCCGAAGACAGACCGCGTAAGCAGCGTCGGCAGCGGCGATGCTCTCACCGCCGGCTTCGCGGCCGCATCGGTTGACAGACGGTCCTTCGTGGACAGACTGAGACTCGCCGTGGCCTGCGGGGCGGCCAACGCGGAGACGGTGGGCGCCGGACGCCTGTCCGCCGAACGCGTCGGGGAGCTTGTGTCAGAGGTAGAGCTGGACAGACTCGATGGCGCTTCCAACGAGGAAGCCCGTGACGCTGAGTAACATGGCGCGCGACCGCGCGTTAGTGGACACCAGGAGGTGTCTGATATGTTCGGGATCGGTACCAAAGAGCTAATCGTCATCCTCATACTCGTGCTGGTGCTCTTCGGCGGGAAGAAGATTCCCGAGATAATGAAGGGCCTCGGCGAGGGACTGCGGGAGTTCCGCAAGGCCTCCAGCGAGGCGCAGACCGAGATCAAGCGGCTTGCCGACGACCAGCCGGCACCCGGTGATGACGCGGACCCCATCGACGCCGAGTTCGAGGATGACGCAGGAGAGGCGACCTCTCACCACGCATGATCAGATGAATCGACAGAGGCGGCTGAAGATGACCGGGGGGATCGCTGCCTGCTGCTGTACGCGGGCGCGCAGCCGCCTGTGTGCTGGTGATTGAGCAGGACCGCATACTGCATCCGAAAATGGCGGCTTGGCGCAGCGGAGAAGCGACCGCTGCGCCTTGCTGTGTCTGACACCCGGAGGCGACCCGAGATGCTCAAGCTTTACAATACGAAGACCCGCGGCAAAGAGGAGTTCGAACCACTCGAGAACGGCGTAGTCAGGCTGTACGCTTGTGGGCCGACAGTGTACGACTTCCCACATATCGGCAATCTGCGCACCTTTCTCTTCTCCGACCTGCTGGTGCGGCACCTGAAGCGCTCCGGTCACGAGGTGCGCAACGTGATGAACATCACCGACGTGGATGACAAGACCATCCGCGGCGCCGACGAAGAGGGTGTCTCACTGCGGGAGTACACCCAGAAGTACACCGACTACTTCTTCGAGGACCTCGAGACCCTGCGCATTGAGCCCGCCTGGAAGTATCCACGGGCTACCGAGCACATCGACGAGATGCTCGAGGTCGTCGAGACGCTGGTGGAACGCGGCCACGCCTACGAGCACGAGGGCAGCGTTTACTTCGACATATCGAGCTTCGACGAGTACGGCAAGCTCTCCGGCATCGTGCCGGATGCGACTGATTCGCGCGAGTTCGGGCGACTCGACGATGACGAGTACGAGCGCGAGGACGCGCGGGACTTCGTTCTCTGGAAGGCGGGCAAGCCCGGTGAGCCGACATGGGAGAGCCCGTGGGGGCCCGGGCGCCCCGGCTGGCATATCGAGTGCACCGCGATGTCCACCGCATATCTCGGCAAGACGCTGGACATGCACCTCGGCGCGGTGGACCTCGTCTTCCCGCATCACGAGAACGAGATCGCGCAGTCGGAGGCCTACACCGGCGAGGAGTTCGTGCGCTACTGGGTTCACCCCGAGCACCTGATCGTTGAGGGCGAGAAGATGTCGAAGTCTAAAGGCAACTTCTTCACCCTGCGCGACCTGCTCGATCGCGGCTGCGACCCGATCGCGATCCGCCATCTGCTCATGACCGCGCACTACCGGCGCCAACTCAACTTCACGGTGGAGGGCCTCGAGCAGAGTCTGCATGCGCTGGAGCGGCTCTGGGACTTCGCCGACCGCATGAGCGAGGTCCCCGCGGACGCGGAGGGCGAGGACCTTGCCGGCGAAGTGGAGGCGGCGCTGAGCAAGTTCGAAGCGGCGCTCAATGATGACCTGAACGTCCCGGGCGCGATGGCGGCGGTCTTCGCGCTGGTGCGGCAGGTCAATCCGCTGCTGGCCGAGGGGCGCGTGAGCGCGGACGGCGCGCAGCGGGTGCTCGACTTCTTCGCGGACGCCGACAGGGTGCTGGGCATCATCGAGCACCAGGATCGCGCGGACGCAGCGGGCGCCGATGACGCGGAGATCGAGGCGCTGGTGCAGGAGCGCCAGGAGGCGCGGGAGGCAGGCGACTACGCCCGGGCGGACGAGATCCGCGATGAACTGCTGGAGCAGGGCATCGTCATCGAGGACACCGCCCACGGCCCGAGGTGGCGGAGGGAGTAGGCGTGGCGGAGCAGGATTGGGGGTTGCTGGAGGGGTAGTAGTTGAGGGACCGCGGCGTCCGGCTCCCGCGGCTCTGCCGGTGCTTGCCTTCATCGCCAAGAAGGGGTATACTGGAGCATGAAGCGCAGCCGTAGAGGCGATCAGGATTCTAAGACCGCCTGGCGGCTGATCGGCACAGACACATCCCTGCAATCAGGCGATGGAGTTCGCCGGGGAGACCCTTCTGAGGGATCGCCCGAACCGTCTTCGGACTGATGACTCCTGTCACCGGAAGGTGCGCGGGAGTCTTTTGCTACGCCCTGCCGGTGTGATGGATGCCGGCAGGGCGTAGTGCGTTCTGCGGGGCATCGGTGCGCGGCGGCCGCAGGTCTTAAGAGTGAGATGACAATGAGCCCTACACAGATGCACATGCTGACCGACAGCCTGAGCAAGCTGGCACAGTTCGCTCACGAGAGAGGCAACGACGGTAACGAGCGGCGAGTTCGTCAGTTGCTGAGCAGGCTGGAGACGCAGACCTTCAACCTCGTGGTGTTCGGCGAGTTCAAGCGCGGCAAGACTACCTTCATCAACGCCCTCTTGGGTCTGGACCTGCTGCCCGCAGCGGTGGTGCCGTTGACCTCCGTGGTGACCATTCTGCATCATGGGTCGTCCCTGCGCACAGAGGTGGAGTTCAGCGACGGACGCACTGAGGAGATCGATCCGGAGCGGCTGGCGGACTACGTCACCGAGAGGGGGAATCCGGAGAACACACGTGGTGTCAAGCTGGCGCGCGTGGCGGTGCCCTGCGCTCTGCTGGAGAACGGGATGCAGCTTGTGGATACCCCGGGAGTTGGTTCGGTGTACGATCACAACACCGAGGCGGCCCGGGACTTCCTCCCTCAGGTGGACGGCGCGATTCTTATCGTGGCCGCGGACCCGCCCATCAGCCGGGGCGAATGCGAGTTCCTGATGGAGATGCGCCCGCACGTTGCGCGGCTGTTCGTAGTGCAGAACAAGATCGACCTGCTCAGTCCGTCAGAGGCGGCCGAATCACTGGCCTTCACCGAGCAGACCCTGTGCGAGATCCTCAGTGACGAGGAGATCGAGGTGTTCGCTCTCTCGGCGCGGGAGGCGCTGGAGGCGCAACTGGAGTACGATGAGCAGCGTTTCACGGACAGCGGCATGCCCCGTTTCATCGAGGAGCTTGAGCGCTTTCAGCAGGAGGAGCAGCAGGAGACGCTGGTGCTTTCGCTGGTACGCGCGGCGCTCGAGGTGGCGGAGGATGAAGCGCTGGGCCTTGACCTGGAGCGCCAGGCGATGCGTATGAGCGTGGAGGAGATCGAGCGTCGTCTCGCCGAATTCCACCGCCGCCGCGCCGATCTCCTGGAGCAGCGCGAGGATGACATCACGCTTATCCGTGCGGCCGCGCGCAAGCTGATAGCGAAGACGCTCGAGCGTGATTACCGGCAGGAACGCGACACGCGTGTCCCGGAGTTACGCCAGCGCTTTGAGCATTGGGCTGAGCAGCAGGAGGGCGTGCCCATCAATCGTCTTGTGAAAGAGGGCAATGAGTTCATTCGTGAGACGCTCTTCGAGGTGCTCAATGAGTGGCGCCGGAATGAGGAGAGGCGCCTCGAAGATGAGCTGGGCGACATACTGGAGCGCTTCACCAAGCGCGCAAACGAGGTGCTCAGCGCTATCTACGACCTCGCACGCGAGATCTTTGAATTGCCTCCGCGATCGGTGGAGACGATCGGCTATCTGGCCGCGCCCTCACGCTTCCACTGGCAGGACTGGCGGTGGAAGGTGCGACCCGGGGTCAGCGGTTCGTTCCTTGGGCGCTGGCTGCCGGGAGCGCGGAATCGCACCCTGCGGGCCATCGAACAGACCCTGCTCGATGAGCACAACAAAGCGTGCGGACGACTGCGCCACGATTTCGCGGAACGCACCAGAGTGGCGTTCGACGACTACGTTGCCTCGGTGCGACGCAGTCTTACCGAGGCAATCGAGGGCATCGATCGGGTCATCGAGCGGGCGATCGAGCAGAAGCGTCGCACCGTTGAACAGGCGGAGGATACCGCACAGCGTTTGGACGCCCAGCGTGACCACCTGCAGAGCCTCATCTCGGCATTGGAGGCGGCTCTGCCCGAGGGCGAGCGCGGGGCACAGACACCTGCGGCGGATTAGCACCGCGGTAATCCATCGAGGTAACTACTCACCTTGTGGTGTCAGGGGCGTTGTAGGAGTAGGCAGTCGTCAATAGAGGGTCCGAGGGCGTCAGTGAGCGTTTCGAAGGCATCATGACCGTTCTTATTGGCCGTCTGCAG
>PXBW01000155.1 GCA_003566775.1 candidate division WS1 bacterium | reverse complement strand
TTCAGGGGACAGTTACCACATGCTTCAAATTCAGCCCGAGCCATCCAAATCGGCCCATTCGATGTCGGAGGCCTCTCTAAACGCGCTATACAGGCGGCCCTTAGCTGCAAAGAGGACTGGCCCCCTCTACGGCGCCTTTCCATATCCAACAAAGATATCGCCAGAAGCGATCGCTCTGTATATCGCCGCCCACACCAAACCCGGCGACACCGTGTTTGACGGGTTCGGGGGCAGTGGGACGACCGGCCTTGCCGCGTTGCTGTGCGAGCGGCCGACCGCAGAACTGCGCGCCGAAGCGGCCCGCCTCGGCCTTAACGTGCAATGGGGTGCCCGCAACGCCGTTCTCTATGAGCTGGGCGCGCTCGGCTCGTTTGTCGGCCGGACCCTGACCAATCCGCCCGATCCCGCCGCGTTCAAAAAGGCGGCCGAAGACGTATTGGCCGCTGGCGAGAGCGAAGGCGGCTGGATGTACGAGGCGCGCGACCCCTCCGGCGCGAAAGGCTCCCTTCGCCATCTGATCTGGAGCGACAAGCTGCGCTGCCCTGCTTGCCGGGGCGTTGTCACCCTGTGGGATGCGTGCGTCGCGCTCGATCCGGCGGAGATTTCCTCCACCTTCTCCTGCCCGAAATGCCGCCATGAAGAGCCGCTGGACGGTGTGCAGCGGGTGACTGTACAGGAACGTGACGACGTATTGGGCGAACAGCGCGCCCTGCGCGGGCGGGCGATGGCACGCGTCTATGGTTCGACCGGGAAAAAACGCTGGTCGCGTCCGGCCACAGCCGCCGACCTGACGCTTATCAAGAAGATCGAGGCCGAGCCGATCCCGTCATGCGTGCCGCAGGCGCTGATCCCCTGGGGCGACCTCTACCGGAAGGGCTACCATCAGGGCATTACGCACGTTCATCATTTCTACACGCGGCGCAATCTCATCGTATTCGCCCGCATGTGGGAGCGTGTGGAAGCCTATCGCGGCGCGCTCCGCGAGGGGCTTCGCTTCTGGCTGCTGAGCTACAACGCGGCGCACGGCACGATCATGACGCGCGTCGTGGCGAAGTCCGGTCAGAAGGATCTGGTCGTCACCAGCGCCCAGCCCGGCGTGCTGTATGTCAGCGGCCTGCCGGTCGAGAAGAACTTTTTTGCAGGATTGCGGCGCAAGCTGACGACGATTGCACAGGCGTTCGAGACCATTCACGGCGGCAGCGGCAAGGTCGAAGTCGTCCACGGTTCCAGTTGCGATGTCGCGCTGCCATCCGAGAGCATCGACTATGTGTTCACGGACCCGCCCTTCGGGGCCAACATACCCTATGCCGAACTCAGTTTCATAAACGAGGCCTGGCTCAAGACGTTTACCGACCGCACGGACGAAGCCATCGTGAGCCCGGACCAGGGCAAGGCCATCGACGAGTACAGGGAATTGCTGACCCGGTCGTTCAGCGAGGCCCGCCGGATATTGAAACCGTCCGGCAAAGCCACGATGGTGTTTCATTCCGCGTCCGCCGAAGTCTGGAACGCCTTGCAGCGCGCCTACCAGGATGCCGGCTTCGACGTGCAATATGCGGGGGTTCTCGACAAGAAGCAGGGCAGCTTCAAGCAGGTCACGACCGAAGGGGCCGTGCGCGGCGACCCCGTGCTCCTGTTGGGGCCGCGCCGCAAGGCCGAGGCCAGGATCGAAAGCAAGGCCGGGGCGGACGACTGTGTATGGACCGTCGCGACGGCCCTTCACCGCGCGGCGACAGCCGCGCATGATCCGGCCGAAGCGACGGCGCAGAGGCTGTATTCCCGCCTCGTAACGCATTTCCTCAGCCATCATCAGCAAGTCCCGCTCGACGCTGATGTCTTCTATCGCTGGTATGCAGAACAAACGCTGCCGGGAGTTTTATGCAGTGCCGGCGACTGACGCGGTCAGCGCGATCAGAGCCTCGGCGCGCTCCTTCGAGGAAGGCCTGCTGCCCGCCCAGCGGAAGCGCCTGGGGCAGTTCTTCACCGGATTGCCGCTGGGGACACTGCTGGCGCACATCGCGCTCGACCCCGATGCGCGCGCCGTGATCGATCCGATGGCCGGTCACGGCGACCTACTCGACGCGGCCGCATTGGCGGCGCGGGCGCGAGGTGCCCGGCTCGGCCGGCTCGACGGCATCGAGCTCGACCCTGAGACCTCCGCATTCTGCGGCCGTAGGACCGCGGCTTTGCAGGCGGACAGTGCCGTCGCCGCTGCCCGCATTGTCACGGGCAGCGCCTTTGATCCAGCAATCGTCGCTGCGCTGGATGCGCCCGGCTACGATCTTGTCATTACCAATCCCCCGTATGTGAGATACCAGTCGCAAAACGGGAACGGTGCCGGTGTCGGTGACGTGCGCCGGGGCCTGTCCGCGATCGTGGACGCGCGTGTGACCGGCGGCGAACGCGCGCTCTGGCAGGCGCTGGTTGAAGGATATTCGGGTCTTGCCGATCTTTCGGTGCCGGCCTGGCTCCTATCCGCACTGCTGACGCGTCCGGGCGGCCGCCTGGCCCTAGTCGTTCCCGCCACATGGCGCTCTCGCGACTACGCCGATGTCGTGCGCTACCTGCTGCTGCGCGCGTTTCGCCTTGAATTCATCGTCGCCGATACGCAGCCCGGCTGGTTTTCGGACGCGCTGGTGCGCACGCATCTTGTGATCGCGCGGCGGTTCTCATGGGACGAGGCGCAAGCGCCCGTGTCGGGCCGGTCGTCCTTGTCAGCCGCACGCTGGCTGCAAGTGGCGCCGGCGGCGGCGGGCGGAGAGTCCCTGGTGGGGAGTGCCTTCCCCGGGCCGGAACCGGAGCGGGATTTCGCAACCTGGGCGCGCGCGGCGAACCGGGAGGTTCTGGGCATCGAGAGCCGCCCGTTTGCGCTGGATGAGGAATGGCGAGCACTGGAGCAGCGCCTTGGACGCAAAAGCTGGTTTCAGAACGCCGAAAACCGGCGCGACGCGCTGCCGCTCTTTTCAGTCGGGGAGGCAAGACCGGCGGCGATGCCGGAAGGATTGCGCGACATGCTGCCGCCCGGCGCGGCGCCGGCGCGTCTCCAGACGCTTGAACGGGCGGGCATCCGGGTCAGCCAAGGCCTGCGTTCGGGCTGCAACCGGTTTTTCTATGTGACGCTTGCCGGTGAGGATAAGAACGAGACCGTTACCGTCGAAGCGTCGGAGAGCTTTCAGAACATGCGTTTCCGCGTTCCGGCGGCGGCGCTGCGGCCCGTTCTCCATCGCCAGGCGGATATGGAGGCCTTTGCGAGCGGCTACCTTCCGGTAACACGCGTGCTCGATCTGTCGGACTGGGTCCTGCCGGAAGACCAGCCGGCCGTCACTGAAGCGGCGGAGGCTTACCGCAGGCGTGGCATGTCCGTGCCGCGCGTCATGCCGCCCGAGCTGGCATCGTTCGTGCGGCTCGCTGCCCGGTATGCGCCGGACCCCAAAGAGCCGGCACGGTTCATTCCCGACCTATCGGCGGTGCGCACCAATGTCCGCCGGCCGGCCAACGGCCGCGACGTTCCGCGCTTCTGGTACATGTTGCCAGCCTTCACCGCGCGCCACCTGCCCGTGATCTTCACGCCGCGGATCAATCACGGGACACCGGCCGTCGCGCTCAATACCCATCCGCCCATCCTGATCGATGCCAATTTTTCAACCCTGTGGGCGGAAGAGAGGCGATGGACAGTTCACGCGCTCTACGCCCTGTTCCACAGCAGCTGGTGCCGGGCAGCGATGGAATCCGCCGGCACGCCGCTTGGCGGCGGCGCGCTCAAACTCGAAGCGACGCACATCCGCCAGGTGCCGATTCCGCCATTGTCCGACCGGGACTGCGAGAGACTCGCCAAGCTCGGACAGCAGCTGGCCGCGGCCGTGCCGTCAGCCCGGCACCACATCGACATGTTCATCCTGGCCGCTGCGTTGCCCGGCAGCGATGGAAACGACCTAAAAGAGGCGGCGCGCCATATCGACTCCCGTCTCGAGGTCGCGTGCGCCGCCCGTCAAAGGACCGTCCATGACAGCTGACATTGCCCGCATTCGAGAAACCATCGGTCGCTGCCGCATGCTGCGGGACGCGGGCCGTGTCGAGGCGGTCCTGCGCAGCGAGTTCCAGGGGCGGTTGCGGCTCATGTTCCCCGACACCGCGCATGAAACCTGGATCAACAACTACACCGAAGGGACCGAGGCGCACACCAAGGTCGGCACGAGATCGGGCAAGGCCGCGTCCCGGTTCATAGACAATCTCGTGGGATCGACCACGATCGAATACGAATCCGACCTGCGCAACACGGCCAAGCGCGACACCGGCTACGCGCAGGTGCAGGAGCAGGCGGCGGGTCTCGTCCGCGCAGGCATGCCAGTTTCCACGGTCCGGGGCGTGCTGTCCGACACGGTCGAATGGTACGCCTACGATGCCGTGCTTGCGCAGGGTGTCGATCCGTCCGCCTGCACCGCTGCCGATATCACGCTCGTCGTCGTTGACGAACTGACGCTGGCCGATGACAGCGTCCTGTCCGCCGAGCAGCTCGGCGCTTTCATCAGGAAGCATCTGGCGCGTGAACAGTCCCGGCCCCTGCGCGCCGAATTCCTCGCTTCCGATCTTGGCATGGATTCGGCCGCACATAAGAGCAGCGCGGGGCCTTTGTCGCTGTTGGTGAACGAGGGGCGCAAGGCCGATCCGTCGGCGAGCCTGGCGACCGACCTCTGGTCCCGCTTCGTCGATCACCTGGAGGGGCCGGCGGGCACCTTCCGGACCGCCGCGTATGTCGATGAAACCTACGTGACGCTGCTCGCGCGGCTGCTGAGCGCGAACGTGCTGACGGGCAAGGCACTGCACAGCACGGACGACGAGCTGAAGGCGATTCTGAACGGCGCATTCTTCCGCAACAATTTCCAGCTGGAGAATGTGGTCGAGCAGGACTATTTCGGCTGGCTTCTCGGCCCGAGCTACATCGACCGGCTCGTCGCGGTGGCCCGCGACCTCCAGCGCGATCTCTATGCTTACGATTTCAGCTGGTACCCCGAAGAAGATTTGTTCGGCCGCCTCATGGCGCAGCTCGCCCGGCGTAGCCAGCGCAAGCTGCTCGGCCAGGAATGGACCCCGCACTGGCTCGCCCGCCTGCTTGCCGACCGTTGCATCGACGGCCTCCCGGCAGGGGAAAGCCCCCGGATCGTCGATATGTGCTGCGGGTCCGGCACGATGCTCGCGGAAATCATAAAGGCGACGCGGGACCGGTTCGGCTTTGCCGCGATCGAACAGCTTGAGGACGTTGCGACCGGCTTTGATATCGACCCGCTGGCCGTCAGCCTCGCAAAGGCGACATGGGTCGTCAGCCTGTCGGCCGAGATCAAGGCGGCGACGAAACCAATCGTCATCCCGGTCTATCACGCGGACTCGCTGTTCGCCGTTACGCCGGTTTCCGCGTTAGTTCCCTTGGTCGGCGAAAGCGACACCATTCCTGTTTCCCTCGACGGCACGACCATCCAACTGCCGACGGCGCTGGTGCAGCCGGCCTACCGGGAGTTTTTCGACCGGATCGTGGACTGGGCTTACGACGAAGCGCGCGACGCGCAGCGGCGCGGTACCGTCGCGGGCTTCAGCAAGGCCGACGCGGACAGCTTTCTCGATGGCACGATCGAGGCGTTCGGGATCACATTGCCGCCGGAGCTTTACAAACAGCTTTCCGGCGCGCTTTTCCCGCTGGCGCATCGCATGGCTGAATTGGCGGTCGCCGGGCGCAACGGCATTTGGGCGTTCATCCTGCGCAATACATATAGGCCGGGACTCCTGACCGGCCACTTCAACGGGCTTGTGTCTAATCCGCCATGGCTCGCCATGAGCGGACTGGCCGACAATCCCTACCGGGACCTTCTGAAAGGCAGGGCGAAACTCTACGGCATCCAGCCGGCGGGACAGTCCTTCCTTCATCTTGAGCTGGGGACGATGCACCTGCTTCACGCCATCGACCGCTATCTCGGGCCGGATGCCTGCGTCGCCTGTCTCGTGCCGGGCACTGTGCTGAACGGAAACCATCACGAGCGGCTGCGGCGGCATGACTTCCTAGCAAGCGACCGTCCCGTGCCGTTCGACATCGCCGAAGTCTGGCAGGTAGCGCCCGGCACCTTCAAGTATCCCGGCGCGGCGCTGGTCGGACACAAGAGAGCGGACACGACCGGGCTTCCGCAGAACGCGTTCGCCGGCTTCGTCGCGACCGATGCGGGGCTGGATGCCGCAGGCTTTTCAGTTCGCACCATCGGGTCGGCGCGAAGCGCCTGGGTGCTCGAAAAGGGCGGCGGTGCGGCCGTGGCCAGCGGCGGGGCAGACCTGCCGCAGCAGGGGGCCGATCTTATGCCGCGCACGGCGGTATGCGTGGACATCGTCCAGAATGCTGGGCCGGAATACCGTGTCGATACGCCGACCCGCGCTTCCGCTTGGGGGTTTACGATCAAATCCGCCAAGGAGATGGCGACCGAGCGATTTCCCGGCCATGTCGCGCCGCGCTTTATCTATCGCATGGCGCAGTCGGAAAACCTGCTGCCATTCGTTCTCGGTGCCCACCGCGCGCCCATGGCTTTGCCAGCGCTGCGCGCGGCCGGCGGGACATGGAGCATTCTCGATGAGACTGAAATCCGCCGCCAGGGATTTACCCAGACCGCGCGGCGCTTCGACGCGATCAACCAGAAGCTCAAAACGGTCGGGAAAGGAAAAACGCTCCAGCAGCGCATCGACGAACGAGGCAAGCTGTCCAAACAGGTGTTCGGGGCGGCCGGGCATCTCATTCTGGCCGGGGCTGGCGGAAAAATAATCTGCGCGGCGTGCCTTCCGGTGGCGCAGGCCCAGGATCTTGTCGTCGATCAGACCCTCTACTGGAAGGTCGTGGCCGACGCAGACGAGGCTTGGTACCAGGTCGGCATGCTCAACAGCGTGGCCCTCACCAACGCCACACTCGCTTTCAACCCGAAGGGAGATTTCGGCGAACGGCATCTCCACACGCTGCCGTACAGGATGATGCCCGCATACGATGCCGCCAACGGCGACCACCGGAAGATCGCGGCCCTCGCGAAGGACATTGCCGTACTTGCCGAGGGCTACTGCACGACCGACCCCTATCTGGCCGACCCTGCCAAAGCGCTGACAGCGCGCCGCCGCAAATTGCGCGCGCTGCTCGAAGGATCGCCGCTCCTGGTGCAGTTGGAAACGCTGGCCCGGTCTGCTCTTGCCGGAACATCCACCGCGTCGACCGGCGGGAGCGGCAGCGGGGCGCAGGCACCGGCGTGCTGATCGTCCAGAATGCCGCGGAACCGGCGAGCTTGCGCAACGCTCTCGTCGATATCGTCACGGCGGGGGCGGTCGATATTCGCGTGGCCTCGGCTTACGTCACGCTCGGCGGCGCAAACATACTGTTGTCCGCCGTCGCGAACGCTGTGGGTCCTGCCGCGTTCGCGGCGATGCCCAAGACTCTTGTTACATCCTTCGATTTCGGCCTCACCGAACCACAGGCATTGCAGCATTGGCACGCGCTAGCGAACGCCACGGTTTTCGTCTCCGGCGCGCAGAGACTGGCGCAGGGTTCGCTTATGCCGCAGCGTGCCTTTCACCCCAAGCTTTATGTCTTTGGCCGCGATCCCCAAACATGCAGCACGCTGGTCGGCTCTGCGAACCTTACGAGCCGTGGCTTTAGCGTGAACACGGAGGTGGCATGGGTGCAGCAGAGCATTTCTCGTGCCGATGCCGATGCCGCCTTTGACAAGGCGCGTTTTGAAACGACCGCTCTCACCGACGACTTGCTTGCAGCCTATACCACTCTGCGCCAGACCCAGCCGCCGCCGCCCGAGATCGAGCAGGAGGCGCAGCCTGTAGCAGCGCCGGCACCCGTCGCCGCTGCCGCGCTACCCCTGTTCAGGCTTGCTATCGCAAACGGAGCGATCAACCCGGCCGATTACGCGGCCATGTGGGTCCACGGTGAGGCCCTTCAGGGCGGATCGAGCAACCAACTGGAACTGCCGCGCGGGGGCCATCGATTCTTCGGCTTTGTGTTCGACCAGTATGACTATCCGCATAATCTAACGATTGGTGAGCCCGTCCTCCGCAGCGGCGCGCGCGTATGGGACGACAGGCGATTGACGTGGCATGGCAACAACAAGATGGAGCGGATGAATCTGCCCACGGCCGCGCAGGGTGGATTTGAGTATGCCGACACAGCCGTTATGTTCCGCCGTCTGACCGATGGCTCGCTTGAACTCATCGTGACCCCCTGGGAGTCAGATCTCGCCCGCTCATGGCGGCTGGCCTCGGCCCAGCGGCAGACGCTATTCCGCTTGGGCACCGTCGCAACTAATCGGATCGTGGGGCTAATCTGACCATCGATCGACAATCATTGGTCAAGTGGGCATTGATCCTTCTCGAGTTCGATGCCAGACCCGACCGAGAAGGGGAAGGAACTGAGAACCTGCCTCACGCGGCACTTATAAATTACTTCTCTTTTTCAGTGGGATAAGGCTGTTCACCGGAAAGCCATCGGTTAACAGGTCCGGAGAATATCGGCCCGGAGAGAATGCGTGTGCGCCTTTCGGGGCGTGGGCCGGTTAACGGCCCCATCCGCATAACCCTCGAAAACAACGAGAAAATCTGGCCGCAGCCGGATCGGGAGAACGCTTTCGCGAGGGCAAGTGGCGGATGGGGTGGGATTCGAACCCACGGTAGGCTTTCACCTACGCTGGTTTTCAAGACCAGAGCCTTAAACCACTCGGCCACCCATCCTCGGCATCCTTTTAGGGGGGGCGGCGGGCGTGGACAAGACAG